>CAZGTS010000071.1:0-1644 GCA_964528865.1 Candidatus Woesearchaeota archaeon | reverse complement strand
TTCTCTCGAAAAACCTTCTGCGCAAATAGTACGCCTGCTTACCAGAACATTCTATATTAATAATATTAGATTTTGATGTTAAGTAAATTGCTTTCGCAATTTCCATTCGCCCGCCAAGATGACGAACGAGAGAAAAATTGAATATGATTTCAACTAAATGTTGAATATGATTTGTGAATTAATTAATTTTTTTCTTTAGCCATTTCTTTTAATTCCATTTCAAGGCAACCTCTAAAATGAGGAATTTTTTCACTTGCTTTCCATTCTTCTGTTTTGTAAAAATTCCCTTCATGTTCCAGTAAAGGTTTTATTTTGTTTACTCTGCAATAAGCAACATAATCTGTATAATTATCATGTATTGCTCCGAGTATACTTGTCATGACTTTTTATTAAGTTCTTCTTATATAAACTTTATTGTGATTAAGTTTTTGATTATAAATCAATTCCCCAACATCAAAATCCCACTCGTATTAAATATCTTTTTGATACGACAGATAAAATTTTAATTTTACCGATATTAATTTTAAACCGAATGCCTCCAAAGTATCGGTATTAGGTTTAGTGAATCAAGAAACAGGTAGTGTTCCGAGGCGCAACGAAGTCACCTACTTTAAGATTTGGGTTTTAATTTTTTCTTGTGGACAGCTAAATATCTTCTGAAAAAATAATTCACAAACTTGTCTTCATCCTTTGTCAATGCTTTATAATAAGACGCTCTTTTTTTATATTCAATTATGAGCATAGGATATCCAGCATCCCATAAAATTTTATTCATGATTAACCGACCGATTCTCCCGTTCCCGTCTCCAAACGGATGAATCTTTTCAAATCTGTAATGTGCTCTTGCTGAAACCTCAACAGGATTTACTTTAGAGTTGTTTGAAAAATTAATAAATTTTTTCATGAGAGCTCCAACTTCTTTTTCATCAGGAGCAATATAATTTCCAATTCTAACAAGATAATTCCTATACTTTCCAGCAATATCTTTTTTTGTTTCTCCAAATATTTTGTTATGCCATTCCAATAAAACTGGTTTTGAGAAATCTTCCTTTGTGTTTAATATATCTAAAAAAACTTTAAAATGACTCTCAGTTTCTTTAATATCTCTTAAAGATTTATTTGGAGCAGTCTTATCTTTAATAATCTCTCTAACTTCTTCGAGAGTAATTGTAGAACCTTCAATAGCATTTGTATTATAAGTGAACGCAATCGCAATCTCACTCAACTCTCTTTCCTTTGCAGACTTAGGAATCTTTTTCCACTCTTTTTGAAAATCTTCTTTTATCTCTCTTAATTTTTTATAAAGCTCTTTTTTTTCAAACTCAATTAACTCTGCCCTGATTTCAGAAACATTTTTTGGAATTTTTTTGCCTAAATACTTTTCTTTTGTCACAACTTTTCCATCTTTTCTAAATGAATGCTGTAAATATAAAAAAGTTTCATTTCCTTTTTTTCTTTTAACTATTCGCATAATTAAATTACCATTACAAACTATTTAAATATTGTGTTTTTAGAAAAAATGTAATGGCAATGGATTCATGATTATAAGACAGTATATAGAAGTAATCCATTAGTCTAATATAATAATAATTTTAGGAGGTGATCCATCTGCAGGTTCCCCTACAGATACCTTGTGACGACTTA
>CAZGTS010000070.1:0-1903 GCA_964528865.1 Candidatus Woesearchaeota archaeon | reverse complement strand
TAAGATCCGAGGTTTGGGACTTCGTGACCCAGGTTCAAATCCTGGTATCCCCATCCAGGTGGTTGTAAACCACATAGGGTTTGAGAATACCCCAAGATTACTTTCTCAAATCCCGAGCGTTTAGGTCTGCACTTCATCACAAAGGCAAACTTAACGCAGACCTGGGCGGGAGTTGTGTATCCCGCAAAATTTAAATTAATTATTAAAATGGAAGTTAAAGAATTTGTTAAAACAATATTAAAGGATGTAACTGAAGCTGTAGAAGAATCAACAAGTGAAAGTAAGACACATGATTTTACAACTTACGGAGGGGATGATAAAAAGATTAATTTTGATTTGGCTGTTGTTTTAGAACAAAGTGGAGAGGGAAAAATAGGAGCAGATGTGTTTAAAATTGTAAGTGGGAAACTTCAAGGAAAATTATCAGAGCAAGTGGTTAATAGAATTAAATTTTCTGTTTTACCAAGGAAAAAATAAATAAATTTTTTTACCTAACACTAACAAATCCTAATAAGTGGTTGGAGTTGATTGATAATTATTAATGACAATACTCAATCTCTTCTATCTGGTAGTCTATTAAATTTATCCTTTTAGTTAGGTTTATTGCCCCTTCTATACCATAAAAACATTTTTGTTTTTCTTCAAAAATTGTTACTAAATATTTTGAAGCATTCTCATAAATTATTTCCAAAGCACTTATCCCTTCAAAAACTTGGTCATTTCTGTTTCCAAAGGAAACCATCTCTACATAAGCAATACTTCTATTAATAGTTCCATAATCATATAAACCAACAGACATGACTTCATATTTATCGGAGATCAAATTTCTTACCCTTCCTTCTTTATCATTTGAAGTATCAGAAGAACTTTGGAATAAAAATCCAATTAAAAAATACACTGCAACCCCTACAGCAATATAACCTATAATTATCATTACTTTTTCTAAAGAAGTTTTCTCTGATTTTTTAGTCATATAAAATTAAAGAATTTTAATTTTAAAAACTTATCTAAAATTCTCTCCAAACGCAACATTTTAAAACCTAATTTTCACCTATAATATATATTAAATAAAGTTTCCTCAACTTTCCGCACGCGACTTCCGTGAGTGTTATAAAAAGTCGCACACCTGAACAGGAAGGATGGGGTGTGAGAGGAAACTTTGGTTTCCTTTAATGCCAACTAAATCAAAAAAAACAAAATCAGCAGGAAGATTCGGAGCAAGATATGGAAAAACAGTTAGAAATAAATTAGTTAAAGTAGAAGTTAGACAAAGAAAAAAACAAAAATGTCCTTTCTGCGAAAAACTTGGAGCCAAAAGACTTTCAAAAGGAATATGGGAATGTTCGAAATGCAAAAAAAAATTTGCATCAAACACATATTACTTAGATGGATAAATTTATAAAACAAAAAAATAAGATAATAAAATGAAGAACCCCATTTTAAGATTAAAATATGAAAGATATAAAATGCTCGAAGGAGCATCTGAACTTGTTGGAAATTTTTATGGAGAGCTATCTACTATTCCGATAACTGATCTTAGAACTGCCAGCATTTCTGTTGGAAGCGCAGAGAAAATGGGTGGTTGGACAATTAGGGCTGCAAAATATGGGGAGAAAAAAGAAAAGTTAGCTAAACTTTTACAGTTATAAAATGGTAAATTACAAATGTTTCAAATGCGAGAAGAAGATTGTTATGAAAAATCTTGAAAAAAGATTTGTTTGCCCTCATTGTGGAAGCAAGGTTTTTTACAAACCAAGAACTAAAATTAAAACAGTAAAAGCAGTCTAATTTTCAAATGGATAATCAAAAAATACAAGAAATACAAATTCTAGAGCAGAACATTCAAAACTTGCTCTTGCAAAAACAAGCTTTTGATATGGAATTGTCTGAATCAAAAGCAGCA
>CAZGTS010000069.1:0-2126 GCA_964528865.1 Candidatus Woesearchaeota archaeon | reverse complement strand
GAATCAACAAAATCAAATGCAGAAGAAAAATTGCAGGAAATTGTTGATTCAGCAGAAGAACACAAAATAGTAACTTATGAAAATCAAGACAGCATATTTTTTATCTTAGCACCAATAAAAACAAAGACATTTCACAACGAGAAAGTCTCTATAGAAATCGCGCAAAAAATTAAAGAGATTTTAACAGAACATAATAAATTAGCAAAGCAAAAAATAAAATTTGGAATTTCATTAAACTATGGGACAATTGTCGCAAAGCAAGAAATTGATTCTTTAAAATTTATGAGCATGGGAACTTTGATTACAACAGCAAGAAAAATTGCTTCCTTATCTGATGAGGAAATTTCCATAAGTGAAAAATTTAAATCTAAATTAGAATCAAATATAAAAACAGAAAAACACACACAAGGCAAGGTTAATTTTTATACAATAAAAGAAATAAAAAACAGAGATGAGCACAAAGCATTTATTAAAAATTTCTTAGGTAGATTAGAAGGGGAGAAAAAGGATTGATTTTATCGTCCCAACCAACTTCCAACAACAGCCTGCTTAACTTCTGGATGTGTTTTTTCCATTTCATTAATAAATTTTGAAATGTTGTCTTTGCCCTCTTTAATTTTCTCAAACTTCAAATTTTTCAATTTTGCATACAACAAAACTTCCTTATCTAAAAACAAATAAAGAGGTTTAATTATCTTACCGTCAACAGCAGAATCTAATTTCCCTTTTCCATTAATTAAAAAATGAATAATCTTGTCTGCTTCTAAATCAGTTGTGGAAGCAATTGCAATTTTATCGCCCTTAGTAGATATCTTCGTAGGCAACTTTATTAATTCAACTATTGATTTTTCTGCAAACATTTTCAAAACATCTTCTAAAACAACTTCTCGAAAATTGCCTTTGTTATCATAACCAATAACCTCATTTTTTTTAATCATTTCAAACTTCCGAATAGTATACAAAACCTTTTTCTGAAACCATCGAATAAAACAAGTCTTACAAAGCTTTCGCTGATTTGTAAATTCATACACTGGTTTTGTTTCACATAATTTGCACATTTTATAATTTATACTCTTCAAACTTCTTCCTCTCTTCTAAACTTCCCTTTTTTGAATAAGCTTTAATTAATTTATTTATTTTTTTGCCCTTAGTAGAAACTTCTTCAGAAGTTTCTCGGGGCCTGCTTCTGCAGGTTCTCGCGCCTCCTTGGTGTACACCCTTGGGTGCTATAACCTTCTTACCACATTTATCCAATATCAAAGCACTTGGTCCCGGAAGAACAGAAACAATAACATTATCTCCCAAACTTTCAAGAATTTTATTTTCGTTTTCATCTCTTCCCAAAACAACCCAACTGTCATCAATTACAAAATGCCTTCCAACATTAACAAATTTTATTTCTTTATCATTTATCCCTCTATCCAATAAAAACTTAAATCTCTTTTTCAATTCTTTCTCGCAAAGCACACAACCTCCTGCAGGAGAAGGATAAGAAATATTAAATTTTTTCGCCAAAGCCATTTGTTTATCTCTTCTTCTCCCTGAAATACTCAATTCAAAAAGAGGCCTCAACAATCTCTTCCCCAAACCAGATTTCTCCTCAATTAATTTCAAAGACTTTTTCATCTGCGACATCGGTCTTTGCCCTTCAACTTCTCCTGTAACAATAAATTCAATTTTGTTTTTATCAGCAAACTCCTTCGCCTTATTAAACATAAAAATCTTACAATCAACACACGGATTAAACCCTACACCTCTTCCAAATTTCGCATTCTTAATAACCTTCAAATAATCTTTCAACAATTTTCCTTTAGTGCAATCAAAAATTTTCAATTCCACTTTCTGTTCTTTTAAAAAATCCCGAACTTCTTTTTCATTATCTTTTGAAAAAGGCAACTTAAAAAAAACAGCAGTAACTAAAAATCCTTTTTTCTGCATAATCTTAACAGCAAGCCTGCTATCTAATCCTCCAGATAACAACACTATACATTTTTTCATAGAATTCAAACCAAAAAATATTTTATAAATTATTCGGCTTTAACAAATTTCCCAGAAGTAGATTTCTTTTGCTCAAAAACTTTTTTAACAACTTGTTTTTTATTATCTTTAAACTTATTAAAAAATTC
>CAZGTS010000068.1:0-2263 GCA_964528865.1 Candidatus Woesearchaeota archaeon | reverse complement strand
ATGGATTGCAGAACAAAGAGTTGAAAGAAAATATAAAAATCTTGTAGTTCTAAACTCATATCAAATTGGGAAAGACGGGATTCATTATTTTTATGAAGTAATTTGTATTGACCCTCAAAGACCTGAGATAAAAAATGATAAAACAATAAAGTGGATTTGTGAATCTGTAAATAAAAAAAGAGCAATGAGAGGATTAACTTCTGCAGGAAAAAAATCTCGTGGATTAAGAAGCAAAAATCCAACAAACAAATCACGTCCAAGTGTAAGAGCAGGTAAGAGAAGAGGAAAATAAAAATCTATATAAACTTCAACTCCTCTATTTCTTTATGAAAGGAACTCAAACAGAAAAAAATTTATTAAAATCTTTTGCAGGTGAAAGCCAAGCAAGAATGCGATATAATTATTTTGCATCTGCTGCTAAAAAAGAGGGCTTTGAACAAATATCAGGAATTTTTTCAGAAACAGCAGACAATGAAAAAGAACATGCAAAAATTTTCTTTAAACATCTAAAAGAATCAAACGGAGAACCTACAGAAATAACTGCTTCATATCCTGCTGGAGAAATAGGAACAACAGAAGAAAATCTTCTTGCTGCAGCAAATGGAGAAAAAGAAGAATGGAGGGAACTTTATCCAGAGTTTGAAAAAATTGCAAGAGAAGAAAGTTTTGAAGAAATTGCAATTTCATTTCACGAAATAGCAGAAGTTGAAGAACAACATGAAAAAAGATTTAGAAAACTTTTAGAGAATATAGAAAAAGAAAGGGTATTTGAAAAAGAAAATATTGTGAAATGGAAATGCAGAAACTGCGGTTATGTTCATGAAGAAAAATCTGCCCCAGAAATCTGCCCTGCTTGCAAACATCCTCAATCTTACTACGAAATTTTATGTGAGAATTATTAACCGAACTCTTAAAAACATCTTATTCTTAAAATGAATATGGTGATAAATCTCTTTCAAATAATTGGAGCATTAGGATTAATCTCTATAATTAATGGGACTTTTTTATTAACAAAAAAATCAAGAAAAAGAAAAACAATTTTCACTTTTCTCTTAATTGGCGGAATCTGCTTAGAAATCTACAGCATCTATATCCAAGACCTAATTTTTATAATTCTTCAATCAATTTACATAATTGTAACAATTTACGGATGGTTAAAAATAAAATGAACTATCTCAAACTCGCACAACTATATGAAAATTTATCTTCAACAACAAAAAGACTTGAAAAAATAAAGATACTTTCTAAATTTCTTGAACATGTTTCAGATAAGGACAATGAAATAATGTATCTATTGCAAGGAGATATTTATCCAGAATATGATGAGAGAAGAATTGGTATAAGCAATCAATTAGCAATAAAAGCTATTTCAAAAGCAACAGGAACAAACCCAAAAAAGGTAATCCAAGAATGGAAAACTGTTGGGGATTTAGGAAAAGTTTCTGAAAAATTCACCTTGCACAAAAAACAATCAACACTTCATTCACATATTGTAACCACTGAAAAAGTTTTAGAGAACCTAAGAAAACTCCCTGAATTAAAAGGTAAAGGAACAGTGAACAAAAAACTCGCACTAATCACAGAACTTCTGACTTCTGCTTCTCCAATAGAAGCCAAATATTTAATTAGAACATTAATTGGAGATTTAAGAATCGGCGTCCAAGAAAGTACAATAAGGGGAGCGCTCTCTTCGGCATTTTTTGACGGGGACAAACATGCTTCTGAAATAATCCAGAGAGCCATTGATAAATCAAATGATGTTGCAGAAGTTTTTGATATTGCTAAAAAAGGCAAAATAAAAAAATTAAAAAAAATAAAACTCCAGGTTGGAAAACCTATCAAAGCTATGTTAGCTCAAAAAGTAAATACAGTTAAAGATGGATTTAAAGAAGTTGGCCAACCTTGTGCAATAGAATATAAATATGATGGTTTTAGACTTCTTATTCATAAAAATACAAAAGGTATAAAATTATTTACAAGAAGTTTAGAAAATGTCACAAAACAATTTCCAGAAATTATAGAATACATCAATAAATATGTTAAAGGAAAATCATTTATTTTAGATTCAGAAGCTGTTGGTTTTGATAAAAAAACAAAAGGGTACAAAGTTTTCCAAGATATTAGTCAAAGAATTAGAAGAAAATATAATATAGAAGAATTACAAAATAAACTTCCTGTAGAAGTAAATGTTTTTGATATACTTTATTATAATGGAAAATCTCAACTAAATGAACCTTTTGAAAAAAGAACAGTAATAATAAAA
>CAZGTS010000067.1:0-2316 GCA_964528865.1 Candidatus Woesearchaeota archaeon | reverse complement strand
TCCAATCCTAATGAAGGGTATCTCATAACATCTGTTGCTGGTAATCCACCCCCAATAATTGTTTCAGCAACTCTCAAAAAATGAAAAGGGTCCAAAGCCAAAGGAATATATTCTCCTGAAGTTGGGTCAATCAAAAGAGGAAGATTCTGCAACCGAATCCAAGAACCAGAAATTACAATTGCTAACAATAACAATCCAACTAAAATCAGTTGCCATTTTTTAGTTTTCAAAAAATTAAAAACCTTTATTGCTTCACCCTTTAAATTGATTTTCCCTTCGCTGTCTCTAATCTTAACTTTATTTTTATCCCCCTCTATTTCTATTTCTTCAACATTTCCTTTAATATTAACAATATTTTTGTCACCTTCAATCTCAATTTCTTTTTGATTTCCTTTAATTGCAATTATATTTTCTTTGCCTTCTACTTCAATTTTATCTTTATTCATTGTGTTATTTTTGCGTCAGCAAAATGACGCAGTTAGATAAATTTAAATTTATCTGTCTTTAAATCCAAATAACTTTCATTTAAAAATTTATTTAATGAACAATAAAAATCCCAGAATTATAATAACTATCTGAAATCCATGAATTAACCACGCTACTTCTTTTTCTCGCACTTTTTTGCCAGGTTTTATTTTATTTAAAATGTAAATTGCCAGATGCCCCAACCCATAAATCTCCTTGGAATCTATTTCTAAATCTCCCCAATTATTTACTTTTGCAAAACTTTGCTTCTCCAATCTTCCTCTAACTTTCAAGCCAACCTCTATAAAATAAGGAATAAAAAAGAAAATTGCAATTTTTTCAATATTGCCTAAGATAGCCATGATTGCAATTAACGCCCCGATAGAATAAGTTAAAACATCTCCTGGAAAAACTTTGGCAGGATACTTGTTGAAAATATAAAATGCTAATAGGGATGCAATCATACAAATTCCAATTATGCTTAACCAAGCGTTCCCAGTTAAATAGGTTACAATGGATAAAGCAGATAAGATTATTATTCCCTGTCCTGCTTCAAGCCCGTTATATCCTGCTAAAAAATTAAATGTTGTTGTTGCACCTAAAATTCCTATAGGGATTAAAATTAATGGGTAAAATAATCCAAAATTAATTCCCATCATTGTAGATTCTCCGGCATTAATCACCATCAAGGGAATCGCTGCAAAAGCAACCAAAATTATCCGAGACCTTTTTGATAACCCTCCATGTTGCCAACCAAACAAATCATCAATTAATGCAATTCCTGAAACCAAAAAGAGACTAGATAATAAGGCAAACATCTCAATTAAGTTTTCAGTAGAATTAAAATAAAAAGTGCTTACTGCAATGTAAGTTAATACTCCTAATACAAAACCAAGAAACATAACTACTCCTCCAGACCCTGCAACATTTTTAGGATGTCCTTCTTTGTGCATATCTTCCCACATAAGTCCGATTTGTTTGGCTTTTCTTATCCAAAAAGGCATGGCCAAAAAAGTACAGAAAAAACTAGTCAAGATTGCTATAAATAATAAGGGATTCATTAAATTTTATATTATTGAATATTTTTAAATTTATCCAAACAGAAGAGGAGTGAAATAAACTTCAATTACTGCTGCAAACACCAGAATTATTATTGCTATAAAAAGAAGAACAATAACATTTTCCACTACTCTCAGGAATTTCCGGCTTCTTATACCGTTCCTGATTACTCCAACTCCAAACATCCCTCCTGCTAAGGCTGTGATGAAATAGGCAGCTATCTCAGGAAACCCATGAACCATATATCTTGCAAGACCTATTGGGATTTCAAGCAGGCTCTGCTTTGTGAATATTCCAATTGCTCCTGCAATTACACTCGCGTTCCATGCAAGAATAAAAATTGCTCCTGCCCCAAAAACCAAAGAGAAGAGTAAAGTAAAAAGCATAACAAAAGCGTTGTTCTCGATAATTGAAACAAATCGTCTAAATCCTTGTACTGCTGCCCCTGTTACTTGTGGTTGGTTAAGTGAATAATAATTATTAACGCATCCCTCAAAATTTCCAGGACTATTTATCACACAGTAGGTTTCTATTTGTGCATTGAACAAATTTACATCTCCAAGCGCAATATTCCAAAAAGAAAACGCAATAATAAATCCTAAAAATAACCACATGAAAGCATACATAGCGTCGCTGTGCATTTTCCAGACACTAAAAAAACCTTCTACTTGTTCGTCTTCTTCTGCCTCCTGTTTTATCAAAAAATACATGAACGGAAGGGAAAACATCACACAAAATGTAACTACGAGTATTCCCGCATACCCATATAGCACAGGGTCGCCTGAGAAAAGA
>CAZGTS010000066.1:0-2332 GCA_964528865.1 Candidatus Woesearchaeota archaeon | reverse complement strand
TGTTGCTCCAATAACTACAACATTGCCTCTTGATTTCAAACCATCCATCATTGTTAAAATTTGAGATACCACTCTTCTTTCAACTTCTCCTCCAACATCTTCTCTCTTAGGAGCAATGGAATCAAGCTCATCAATAAAGATAATTGAAGGAGCATTTTTTTCTGCCTCTTCAAAGATATCTCTAATTTTCTTTTCAGATTCTCCATAAAACTTTGACATAATCTCTGGCCCATTTAATAAAATAAAATGTGCTTCTGATTCATTTGCAACTGCCTTTGCTAAAAGAGTCTTTCCTGTTCCAGGCGGTCCGTGTAATAAAACACCTTTTGGTGGTTCAATTCCTAACTTCTGAAAAATTTCAGGATGCTTTATTGGAATCTCTACCATCTCACGAATTTTTTTAATTTCTTCTTGTAACCCTCCAATATCTTCATAATTAATTTCAGACACTCTATCTTCGCTAATTTCAACTGCTTTTGGATTTAAAACAACTTCTGTATTCTCAGTAATTATAACCGGCTGGTTAGGATTAATTGATACAACCAAAAACTTAATTTGTGCAACTCCTCCGCCCAAATTCCCAAAACCTAAATTACCTAACATTCCTCCAAGCATGTCATTAATATCTCCTCCAAATTCATCAGACAATAAATCCTGCCTTCTCTGAACTCCTCCTAAAACAACAACATCCCCTTTCAAAGTCGCCCTCCCCAAAAGCCCTCTCCTCAAACTCTCTGGGTCTCCCTGAACCATAATTCCTTTTTGCGCGGGTGCAATCATAACTTTCTTAGCCTCTTTAACTTCAACCTTGGAAACCTCAACAACATCCCCCAAGCCCGTCTTTGCATTTCTTCTAAGAATACCATCAATCCGAATAATCCCCTCGCCAACATCAGCCGGATACGCCCTATCGGCAATCGCAACAGTCTCACGATTACCTTTAATCAAAATCACATCCCCTCTCCGAACCTCCAACTCTTTCATTAATTCATGGTCCAACCGAGCAATGCCTTTATACACATCGTCCTGCTGTGCTTCCACAACTTTTAATTGAATTTTATTTTTTGTCATCGTCTATTAAAATTTAAACTTAACCTCCCCATATCTTCAAAACATAACTTAACCATATCGTCCATTACCTTTTCTTGTTCGCTCATGAAAGATACAATTTCTTTTGGAATTGAAACAGCGTAGCTGTTTCCGACTAACCGCATCTTGACTCTAAATTCTTTATTCTTTAAATTTATAAATCTGTTGTATTCTTGTTCATCAACAGGATGGATTATTCTCTCGTCACATTTCGGACAAACAACCGCCCTAAATAAAAACCCTCTCTTTGCTATTTGTGCCTTTTTCATTTTTGTATCGCACTTCTTACAAAGAATTGTATTATCAAATATATCTACCATATAGTATACACAATAAGTATACACTATTTAAAAGTTTTGTTCCTGGAACTTCAGGAACAAATGAAAATTTCTAATTTACTTTTCTACAATAAAACATTTTAAAAACTACAATTTTCTAATTTATCCAATGAAAGGTGATTTAAAAAAATTTCTAAATAAATTTTGGTTCATAGTTTGGAAAGATGATAGTCTAAAAGGTTGGCTCATCTCAGTAATCTTTATTTTTGTAATAATAAAATTTATATTTTTTCCAACTCTAAGTTTGACAACAGGAACTACCCTCCCTCTCGCAATCGTCGAATCATGTAGTATGTATCACCAAGGAAACCTCTTGTCCAACTTTGACAACTGGTGGGAAAACCATGAATCAAAATACTCTCCACATATAATAAACCAATTAGACTTTCAAGATTTCATTTTCAGAAATGGTTTTAACAAAGGAGATATATTATTTATAGTAAAAGCAAAACCAGAAAAATTAGAAGTTGGTGATGTAATAATTTTTAACGGAGGAACAGGAACTCCAATAATCCATAGAATAATTGAAATTAAAAAAGAAAACGATGGATATCTTTTTTCAACAATTGGAGACAACAATAACGGACAATTAAGCTTTGAGAAAAACATTCAGAAAGAACAACTCGTAGGAAAAGCTGTTTTCAAAATTGCTCCTTATATTGGGTGGGGCAAATTAATATTTTACGAATATACGAAACCTAAATCAGGAAAAGGTTTATGTCAAGAAAATTAGGAAAGTTTTTAAAGAAGTTTAATTAAAAGTTAAAATGCAATTTTGTCCAAAGTGCGGTACAATCCTTATGCAAAAAAGGAAGAATTTCGGATGCCCTAGATGTAATTATTCCACAAAAGAAAAAATAAAAATAATTTCTTCTGAAAAAATAGATGCAAGAAAAGAAGTTGCA
>CAZGTS010000065.1:0-2400 GCA_964528865.1 Candidatus Woesearchaeota archaeon | reverse complement strand
GGAGCCCTGTTTTGCCTGAAAAATATGATTTTAATTTTAAAGATGCGAAAAAAAGAAAATATCCAGGATTAGATGGGAATTTTACTTTTTACCAAAGAAAACCTGGTTGTAAATTTTATGATCAATTTAATTCATATATAGATTCAGATGTTATTGTTTTTAATTCTTTGAAATATAAATTGGAATCTGCAATTGGTAGGAAACCTTTGACCGAAGTTGAAATTATTGATGAGTGTGATGAGTTTCTTGATAGTTTTTCAAATAAGAGAAATTTGAATATTGAACGATTGCAAAACTCTTTAATACAATTAGCGATGAAAGGGGAACTTGCTGAAGGTTTTATCAAAGAAATAATGGAGATAACAAAACAGATAAAAAGAAATCCAAGGATAAATAATGCAATTCAATCGGCACCCAAGGGTGTACCCTCGGTGAAGGGAAATATAAACACCGAGGGCAAAATTATTCCTTTGAAAGAGACAGGAATTTATGATTTATTTAGGGTATTTTTGAATTCGCAGGAACTATTGCATGAAATTGATGAAGAAAGTTATGTTTTTAATTCATGGGAAATAGCTAGGGTGTTTGAAGATTTTTTGGATGAAACTTATGTGACTTTTGACAAGAAAGAGAATAATTTGATTGTGAGTATTGTGACTACAAATCTTGCGAAGAAATTCAAGGAAATGGTTGACAAGAACAAGATTATTGTTTTGATGTCTGGGACTATTCATTCAAAAAATGTTTTGAAAGGTGTTTTTGGTTTAGATGAATTTAAAATAATTGGGGCAGAAACAGAACACCAAGGGAGAATCGAAATTCAAAGAACTGGGTTGGAAATGGATTGTAAGTATTCTAATTTTTCTTCTGGAAAATTTAAAAGAGAAGATTATCTAAAAGCATTAGATAAATGTGTTGAGACGGCGAAAAAACCAGTGTTAATCCATGTAAATGCTTTTAGTGATTTGCCTTCTGAAGAAGAGATTAATGAATTTGATTTAAAGAATTTAATTAGTAGAGAAAAATTAAAGAAGATTCAAAAAGAGGATAAAACTGGGAAGTTAATTGAATGTTTTAAGAAAGAAAAAAATGGTGTTTTGTTTTCAACTAGGTGCGCAAGAGGTATTGATTTTCCCGGAGAAGAATGTAGTAGTATTATTTTTACAAAATACCCTAATCCAAATGTGCAAGATGCTTTTTGGAAAATTTTAATGAAGACAAATCCTCAGCAATATTGGGATTTTTATAAAGACAAGGCAAGGAGAGAATTATGGCAAAAAGTTTATCGTGGTTTGAGATTTAAAGAAGACCATGTTTTTGTGCTTAGTCCTGATTCAAGAGTTTTGGAAAGTTTTGGAAATTAAAACCCAAAACATTCTCTGTGCTTTAACATTCCAGAGTATTTTATGAAAAGACTTGCTTTATTGTATTCGCTGTCAAACCCAAGGTCTCTGTTTTCATTTGCTCTTTTAATTATTTCACAAAAGTTTGCATTGTTTAATTCAGAAATATATTTTGAATGAAGGGAAAGGTAAACTGCTGGTTCTCCTTCTAACAAAAGTTGATTCTTTCCAATTAAAAAACCATCTCTCCATCTTTTTTGCCCGCTTTCAAAATCAAAGAACCTTAATGCAATAGGATATTTTTTTGGAACATCTTTTATAAATTCACTTGACAAAATTGTTGTGGCTACTTTTTCTATCTCTGCCGAACTTAAAGGAATAATTGTAACTTTTTGTGAAACAATACTTTTTCCAGTTGTTTGGAATTTGCTATAAGCAATTCCAAAAATAACCACTAACAAGATTATTAAAATTGTGATTACTCTTTTTTTGTTTTTCATTTTATTTCTACGCCCCCGCCCAAACTCTCGACCTCGCACGGGCAATCTATTTTTATTTTGTCCCTACCACGAAATCGCTCGGAATCAAAATTAAATATTTGGGTTTTAGTCCAAAGAGGGACAGATGAGGTGCAAGACCCCATATACGCCCCCGCCCCGAATCGAACGGGGATGGCCCGAAGGCCTCGGATCTCAAGTCCGATGCAATACCATTATGCGACGGAGGCAAATTTCCTGTTTGCCAGAGTTGTATACGGAAAGCGTTATCTGCGACCTATATGCGACTGAGGCTTGATATAAGAATTAATCAACAGATTTTAAAGATTTCTATTTCCAAAAAATCTTTTTCCAAAAAGATTTCTTAATCTCTATTGGTTTGTCATTTTCATCAATAATCTGATAACTAATTATTGGTTTTTCTTTTAATACTGGAATAGCCTCAGCAAATTCTTTATGAGTTTGGATTATCGCTTGTTCAATTGTTGTTCTAGAATATCCTTGCTTTGTAAGTGCCCATCTTAAAGATTCAATAGTATAACCTTTTTTCAAATTTTTCT
>CAZGTS010000064.1:0-2581 GCA_964528865.1 Candidatus Woesearchaeota archaeon | reverse complement strand
TGCAGAAGGTTATCCTGATTTGAAAGCGAACACGAATTTTCTTGAATTGCAAAGGGAGTTGGCTTCGACAGAAGATAAGGTTGCTTATTCTCGACAGTTTTACAATGATTCTATTTTGAGTTATAATAATTTGTGCACAACAATGCCTGGTGCATTTTTTGCAAAGATGTATGGGAAAAAGGAAAGTAATTATTTCCAGATAACTGAAGTTGAGAAGAAAAATGTAAAGGTTAAATTTTAATCTATATCTTTTTTTACAATAAAGTATTTAAAGTTCGACATTATCTCTTTTTGAAATAAAATGAAAAGAGGCATAATTTAATTTTTTAAAATGGCTTTAAAATTGAATGAAGTTGAGATGGATTCACGTTGTTGTAAAGGATTAGCAATTTCAGAACCAGAAAGAGATTTTATGGGAAGATTTAATCCTACTAAAATTTATAATTCAATTATGGCTTTAGAAATTTTTTCTCGTGATGAACTTTTAACTTTATTAATAAAATATGAAGATCATTTTTATAAACCTTTTATTGAAATTTACAAGAAAAGAAGAAATGGTTCTTCTCAAAATTTTTAAAAACCCCTTTAACTTATTTTTTAGATGATAAGAGTAGATTTTAGAGACCAGATTTCAAAAAATAAATGGAAGTCGTTTTTTTTAATGGTGATTATTTTTGTTGTTTTTGTTGTA
Organism: Candidatus Woesearchaeota archaeon; assembly: GCA_964528865.1. GTDB lineage: Archaea > Nanobdellota > Nanobdellia > Pacearchaeales > GW2011-AR1 > JAGLYK01. The sequence continues at coordinate 1,890 of CAZGTS010000064.1, read as the reverse complement.
TTTGGTTATGTGATTTCACAGGCGTTTTTTGAGCCGGGTTTATTCTTTATGATAATGATTATTGTGATTGTTATTTCTATTAGTTATATTTTAGTAAGTTATTATAATTCTGATAAAATTGCTGTTGCTTCTGTTGGGGCTAAGAAAGCAGATAGGGCTGATTACAAGCAGTATTATTCTATTGTAGAGGGTTTGACAATTGCGTCGGGAATGCCAATGCCTAAATTGTATATTATGAAGTCGGAGCAGATAAATGCTTTTGCGTCGGGGCGTGACCCTCAGCACGCAATTGTTTGTGTGACGAAAGGGGCTTTGGAAAAATTAGATAAGAGAGAACTTGAAGGGGTTTTGGCTCACGAGTTAGGGCATGTTGCGAGTTATGATATGAGGTATATGACTTTGGTTGCTGTGATGGTTGGGATGATTGCGATTGTGTCGCAGATTTTTTTAAGGAGTCTTTGGTTTAGAAGCGGGGATAGTAGGGACAAGGGGATATTTATTATTATTGGAATTGTGATGGCGATACTTGCGCCGATTGTTGTTTATTTTGTGCAGATGTCAATTTCTAGGAAAAGAGAGTTTGTTGCAGATGCGTCTGCTGTTAAATTTACTCGTTATCCAAATGGATTGATTAATGCGTTAAAGAAAATACAAAAAGATGTTGTTGAACCAGAGAAGCGAGTTAGCAAAGCTGTTGCACCTTTGTTTTTTTCAAATCCTTTTAGAGTTTCGCAAGCTCATTCTAGTCCTCCCAAGCGTGGTAGAACTAAGGGGTTGAGTTCTACTCATCCTACGATTGAAAAGAGAATACAGACACTTGAAAGAATGTGATTTTGAATATAAATTTTTATTAATATAAAGTTATTTTTTATTTTATGGATATTAGTTTTAGATTGTTTAAACCAGGGGATATAGATAATGTTTCAAGATTTCTTTTATCAAGAAAATTAAATTATAGAGAATATGATGTTTGGCTGTCAAAAGCTTTGGAGGAACTTAGATGGGGATGTAAGGATGCTGTTTTGGGATTTAATGAAGGAAATTTGGTGTCAAATTTAATTTTTCAAGATTGTAAACATTTGAAAAATTTTTGTGAATTGAAGAATGCAAGAATTGTTGAAGAATTAGAGAGGAGATATTTTTTGAGTTTTATGACAAGACAAGCTGAAGTAATTTCAAAACAAGAAGGAAAATTAGGGATGATTTGTGATGCACGAACTGATAGATTGGATGTTCTTAATGCTTTTAGAATGGCAGGATATAAAGAAGTTGCAAGAATTGATCTTTATGGAGAAAATTATGAAGATGTTGTTTTGATGAAAAGTTTTTAAACTATTTTGATTATTACAATTCATGGGATTAATACGAGGTGGTTTGTTAGTTGTTGTAAGTGTTTTATTATTTGTAGTTTTTTTAGCAGGAAATGTTTTGTGGACTTTAGATAAATCTTTGGATTATGAAGCAATAAAGCCAGAGCTTGTTTCTGTTGTTAGAGAAGCTATTGAAAGTGAGATAAATTTAAATGAAGTAGTTGGAAAGGAATTTGAAGCAATGGAAGATTATTGTTTGGATAATCAAGAATATATCTTTAGCGATGAAGAATCCGGACAAGTTTTTGAAATTGAGTGTGATGTTGTTGCTCAGGGTTCTGACGCCATTATTGATAGTGCTATTGAAAGTTTTGTAGAAAAAATTTATAGCGGACAAATTACATCAAATGATGTGTCTTCTGCATTAGAGGACACAAATATAGAGAGCAAACAACCGACGTTTGATTTTGCTAAATTAAAAGATTTGGTTAATTCTTATTTTTATATTGCATGGGTTGCTGCTTTGGTTTTGTTTGTGTTGGTTTTTTTCTTGGTTGAAGTAAAATCAAACGCATTTATT
>CAZGTS010000063.1:0-2688 GCA_964528865.1 Candidatus Woesearchaeota archaeon | reverse complement strand
TTGATTTTTAAAAATAAATCTCTTTTGCAGACAAGGTACCAACCAAAAGATATTTCTTATAGGGATGATCAGATTAAACAGATTGCGTTGGTGTTGGCACCGGTTCTTAGAGGTGAAAGGACAAGTAATTTATTTCTTTATGGGAAGACTGGCACTGGAAAAACCCTTTCTATTCAACATGTTCGGGATGAATTATTGAAGAGGGTTAAGAATGATAGTGCATATAAATTAAAAATAGAATATTTGAATTGTAAGTTGAAAAAGGTTTCTGATACAGAATATAGGATTTTGTCAGAAATTATTAAAAAATTAGGGGGGGAAGTCCCTGCCACGGGTTTGCCCACCCAATCTGTATATAATAAATTTATTGAAATTGTTGATTCTGAAAAACAATTGGTTGTGTTAATTCTTGATGAAGTCGATCAAACTACTAAAAAACTTTCTAATGATTTTTTATATAATCTTATTCGACTTAATTCTGAACTTTCTCAGTCCCAGATATCTCTTGTTGGGATTAGTAATAATTTGACTTTTTTGGATGAGCTTGACCCGAGAGTAAGAAGTTCACTTTCAGAAGAAGAAATTGTTTTTCCACCTTATAATGCTTTACAATTACAAGAGATTTTGCGTAAGAGGGCAAAAGAGGTGTTTAAGGAAGGAGTGATTCATGACAATGGGGTTATTACTAAATGTGCTGCTTTTGCTGCAAGAGAGCATGGGGATGCTAGAAGAGCGTTAGATTTGCTTAGGATTGCAGGAGAGCTAGCTGAAAGGGATGGTTCTACAAAAATTCTATTAAAACATATAGATATAGCTAATGAAAAAATTGAGAGAGATAAAATTTTGGATGTTATTAGTTCTGAGCCTAAACAATTCCAGCTTGTTTTGCATTCAATTATTCAGTTATCAACTAAGAATATTAAGGAATCTATTTTCACAGGAGATGTTTATAATTTTTACCAAGATTTGTGTGTTAAAAATAAATTAGAAGTTTTAACACAGCGAAGGGTAAGCGATATTATTCAAGAATTTGACATGCTGGGAATTATTAATGTTAGAGTAATTTCAAAAGGAAGAGGTGGGAGAATGAGGGAAATAAAATTAGCAATCACAAAAAACATACTTGAAAAGGCAAAGGAGATAATTAGGAGCTCTTTGAATTACGAATGATTTAAAATGAATAAGGAAATATTAGAATTTTGTTTAGGGAAAGGTATTTTGTTAGATAGTGAAGTATTGAATTTATTTAATGAGATTAATGATGTAGAATCTTTAAAATTGATTATTGAAAATATAAAGAGAAATACCTGCCAAAAAATAATTACTAAAGAAATTTTTAATAAAAATAGAGAACAAGTAAGTCAGTTTTTTTTGGGGCTTCCAGAAGAGAATCAGAAGAATCTTGAAAAATTAAAAATCAAATTGGGATTAAGTATTGAGATTTCTCGAGAACAAGAGATTATAAATAAAAAAGAGTCGGTATTTGAATTAATAACTCCTAAAAATGTGTCTTCTGGTGTTCTAAAGAGTTCAAGTATGCAAGAAGGAACAATTTTGGATAATGAGTTTGGTAAAGTGAAAATCGTTTCACAGAATTTTCCGCAAGGTAAAAAATTAGAAGTTAAGGATTTTGTGAAATATTTTAGAAATAGGCTTTCTGATATGAGAAATGTTTTACAAGAACATTCAAAATTGAATAACCTTGTTTCGATAAATAAAATTTCTGGCAATCAACAGGGAATTTCAATAATAGGAATTGTTTCTGATAAGAGGGTCACTAAGAATAAGAATCTTATTTTTGATATTGAAGATTTGACTGGAAAAATTAAGGTTTTGGTAAATGGAAATAAGAAAGAACTTTTTGAAAAGGCAGATGAGATTAGTTTGGATTCAGTGGTAGGGTTTAATTGTTCAGGAAGTAGGGAGATTGTTTTTGTAAATGATATTATTTTTCCAGAGTCAACACTTCCAGAAAGGAAGAACTCTTTTGTTAAAGAGTATGCACTTTTTATTGGGGATTTGCATTTTGGAAGTAAGAAGTTTTTGGAAGAAAGTTTTTTGAAATTTATTGATTATTTGAATGGGAAATTTGAAAAAACCCCTGAAGTGGAAAAGATAAAATATCTTTTTATTGTCGGAGACCTTGTTACGGGTGTTGGTAATTATCCTAATCAAGAGGAGGATTTATTAATAAATGATTTAGAAGAACAGTTTTCAAAGTTGGCTGAACTTCTTGGAAAGATTCGCAAAGATATTAAAATAATTATTTCCCCAGGAAATCATGATGGTGTTAGATTAATGGAACCGCAACCTTTATTGGATGAGAAATATGCTTGGCCATTGTATGAAATGGAGAATGTTGTGATTACGAACAATCCTGCGACGGCGAATATTGGTGCTGATGAGAATTTTTCTGGTTTTAATGTTTTGACTTATCATGGTTATTCATTTTTTCATTATGCTAGGACAGTCCCTTCTTTGATAAAAGCAAGAGCTGCAAATCAACCTGAATTAATTATGAAATATCTTTTGAAGAATAGGCATTTGGCACCGACGCATGCATCTGTTCAGTATTTTCCTTATGAAATTGATTCTCATTTTATTAAAGAGGTGCCGGATATTTTTATTGCAGGGCATACACACAAAAGTGCTGTTTCATATTATAATAATATTTTAATAATTTCAGTG
>CAZGTS010000062.1:0-2694 GCA_964528865.1 Candidatus Woesearchaeota archaeon | reverse complement strand
TTCTCCAGATGGCACTGGAAAAATTATAGAAACTTTAAAAAAAGAACAGAAAAATCTTAAAATAATTCATAGAAAAGGTAAATTAGGTTTGTCTTCGGCAGTTTTAGATGGTTGGAAAATTGCAGAAGGAAAAATTCTAGGAGTTATGGATGCTGATTTAAGTCATCCACCTGAAAAAATAAAAGAACTCTTTTGGGCAATTGGAAAAGACAAGGTAGATTTTACAATTGGTAGTAGATACATTAAGGGGGGAAAGATAGAAGGTTGGAATTTGAAAAGAAAAATAATGTCTAAGACTGCGACACTTTTATCAAGAATTTATACAAATGTTAAAGACCCTATGACAGGATTTTTTATGATTAAAAAAGAAGTTATAAAAAATGCAAATTTAAATCCAAAAGGGTTTAAGATTTTGTTAGAAATAATTATTAAAGGAAAATATAAAAATATAAAAGAAATTCCAATAACTTTTATTAATCGTATTGAAGGAAAGAGCAAAGCAGGAACAAAGGAAATTTTTTATTATCTTCAAAATTTGGCAGGATATTTACCCTATAAAAAAAATGTGATTAAAGAGTTTGTTAAATTCGGAGTTGTTGGAGGAATTGGAACTTTAGTCAATATTGCTATTTTGTATTTACTAACTGAAAAAATAGGTGTTTATTATCTAATTTCTGCAATTTTTTCTTTTATTATCGCTATGTCTAGCAATTTTATTTTAAATAAAGTGTGGACATTTAAAGAAAATATAAAATTAGGTATTGGGAAAAAATATTTGCAATTTGGTTTAGTTAGCGTTTCAGCCCTTTTAGTAAATTTATTTTTCCTTTATATCTTTACAGAAATTTTTGGAATTTATTATATAATCTCTCAAATTTTAGCGATTGGAATTGCTTTAATTATAAATTTCTTCGGAAATAAAATTTGGACATTTTCAAAATGAAAAAGAATTTTATAATAATTGGAGTTGTAGGATTAATTTTAATCTCTATCTTATTTTTTGTAGTCTCCTCTAATACATTAGATAAACAACAAAAAGGAATTTTAACATTAACCTTTGATGATGGTTTAAAATCTCAATATGAAATTGCGTTTAAAGAAATGAAGGATTATAAGATTAGAGGAACTTTATTTTTATTGGCAAATTGGCAAGGACTTTTTGAAGGTAGGGAATTAATGAGTTTTGATAATGCAAAAGAAATGCAAAATAATGGCTGGGAAATTGGAAGCCATACTTTGGACCATATAAGTTTAACAATTCTTTCAGATGAAGAAATGAAAGAAGAATTAAAAAAATCAAGAGAAATTTTAGAAAATGAGGGATTTGAAATAAAAACAATTGCTTTTCCTTTTGGGAGTTATAATAAAAAAGTAATTGAAGAAACAAAAAAAGATTATTTAGCTTCAAGACCTATGAAAGATGGATTTAATTCTATCGAAAATCCAGATTTTTATAAGTTAAAATCTAAATGGATAATGAAAAAACATTCTTCTGAGGAAATTTGTTCTTGGATAAAAAAAGCAAATGAAAATGGATTGTGGCTGATTTTAGATTTTCATAATATTGGAGAAGAACAAACGCCTTGGGATTTTTCAGAACGAAAATTTAAAGAGGTTTTAGAATGCATAAAGAATGAAGGAATAGAAGTCAAAACAATAAAAGAGGTTTTAGAAGATGAAAAGAGAAACTAAAATTTTAATATCCTTATTTATGTTTACGTTTATTCTTGGTGGAATATTTGTATTTTCTACACCTTTAAAAATATGGGATGAAACAGTTTATGCAAATCTGGGTTATGATTTAAGTAATAATCCTTTAGATTATTCTGTAGAAAATAATGGTTGGAGTGATTTTATTCCTTCTGGAGGTGATAATTTTTATGCTTGGCCAAAAATGGGATTTAGAGCCCCATTATTACCTTATTTACTCTCTCCATTTTACCCATTTAATCTAGGTTTTTTAGTTAAATTTTTTATAGTCTTTGTTGGCTCTTTGTCTACTTGTTTAGTTTATCTGCTTGGGGAAAAAATGTTTAATAGAAAAGTTGCCCTTTATTCTGCAATTTTATTTTTGTTAATCCCATTACATATAATTTATAGTGCAAAAATTCTAACAGGAGTCTTATTTACTTTTTTTGTTTTATTAACATTCCTTAGTTTTTGGAAAGGATACGAGGAAAATAACAAGAAACATAAAATTTTATTTGGGGTATTTTTGGCTCTGGCTCTTTTATCAAGATATACTGCTTTATGGATTATGCCTATCTTTTTGATTTATTTTTTAGTAAGGGATAAATCATTAAAATTTGTAAAAGATAAATATTTATGGTATTCGATTTTAGCTTTTTTTGCGACTTTAATTCCTTGGTTTATTTATGGGATTTTTGAATATAATAATCCAATTGGAGCTTTTATTCATGGAGCGAAAGCATCGGCATATTGGGGCGGACTTCAATCTTGGCATTTCTTTTTTGATTATTGGTGGCAGATGTTTTCAATAATTGGATTTGTTTTTGTAATTGCTTTAATTTATATTTTATATAAAAAAGATTTTTTCAAAAAAGAGATTTATCTTCTTTTAATTTGGTTTACTTTCTTTTTAGGAATGGCGATTTATATGCCACATAAAGAGGATAGATTCATCTTAGCAATTGTTCCTACAATTGCTTTAATTTCAGGATATTTTATCGATAA
>CAZGTS010000061.1:0-2712 GCA_964528865.1 Candidatus Woesearchaeota archaeon | reverse complement strand
TGATGCCTTATTATTATAATTCTGCAGACATTTTCTTTTGTATGTCAAGATATGAGGGAGGGGCTCCGACTTTAGTTGTTTCAGAGGCAATGGCATCTGGTTGTTTATTAGTTTGTTCAAAAGATTCTGAACAAGAAATAATTAAAGATAATAAAAATGGTTTAATTGTTGAGAATTTTGGTAAAGAATCTGCTAAAAGAATTTTAGATATTTTAAAGGATGAAAAGAAAAAAGAAAATATTATTAAAAATTCTATGGAAACTATAAAAGAAATTTCTCTTGAAAAATGGGGAAAGAAGTATTCTGATGTTTTGTTTGGGTAAATCCTTCTTTATTGTTCTACACTATAAATAATCTTAAAAAGGTGTTTTTTCTTCAAAAATAATGAAACATTTAGAAATAGAATTAATCCACCCCCCACATCCTGATTGTCTTGAAGATAGATTAGATGCTCCTTTAGGTCTTTTGTATATTGCTGCGAATTTGGAAAAGGCCGGATATAATGTAAGGGTAAACGATTTGTCAGGAATACCAGAAAGAGATTGGGAAATAGAACAAGCAGATATTTATGGTACCACAATTTATGCTCCAACAATAGCTATTTCAGAAAAGATTGCTAAAATTTGTAAAAAAAAGAATCCTTCTGCAATAGTTGTAGCAGGAGGAGCACACCCTACAGCAACACCTAAGGAAATGGATTCTATTTTTGATGTCGTTGTAGTTGGAGAAGGTGATGAAGCCATGGTTCAAATTGCAGAAGATTATCCAAACAATAAAAAATTTTATGAAAAAGTTCTTAATAAAAACTTAGATATTTATCCCAATCCAGCATATCACTTAATTGACCCCTTTAGTTATAAAAGAACTATTAATGGAGAAACTTCTTTAACTTTACTTACTTCAAGGGGTTGTCCTTATAGGTGTTCTTTTTGTGGATTGGATAAATCCCATAAGATAATTAAACAAAGGTCTCCTAAGTTAGTTGCGAAAGAAATTGAAGAGTTAAAAGAAAAATATGGTATAAGTAAGTATAATTTTCAAGATGATATATTTACTATAAATAGAAAAAGACTTTATGAAATGTTAGATTTATTTAAACCATTAGATATTGGATTTAGAGCATTTGGAAGAGCAGGGGTTAATACAAAAGAAGATTATTTTAAATTGAAAGAATCAGGATGTGATATGCTTGCATGGGGAATAGAAAGTGGTTCTCAAAAAATGTTAGATTTAATGAATAAAAAATCTACAATACAAGATAATAAAAATGTAATTAAATGGGCAAAAGAAGCAGGAATTACTTCTAGAACTTTTTTTATTTTGGGTTTCCCAGGAGAAACCAAAGAGACAATTGAAGAAACAAAAGCATTCATAGAAGAAACAAATCCTGACCAATTTTTTATAAGTAACTTTGTCCCTTACCCTGGAACAGATGTTTGGAACAATCCAGAAAAGTATGGAATTACTTCAATAAGTAAGAATTTTGAAAATTATTATCAAATAGATAAAACTTATTCTGGTTCAGTAAATATAGAAACAAAATTTTTAACAAAAGATGAATTTAAAAAATTAGAATTAAATTTTAGAAAATGGATAATCAATAGAAAATGGGAGGGTTCTCTTTTGGAATCTGAAGATATAATCAAAAGAGAAGGAATAAATAAATTAGAAATGGATTTGTCAACTATCATTAAATAAATTTAATATTTATTTACATTATTTTTTTTGACCAAGTTTTAGGAGTATTACCATTTACAATTTCTACCGGTAAATGATAGTCAAATTTTTTAGGCCCTCTTTCTTGAACCCAAGCAACCATTTCTTCAAGTCCATCTCGTAAAGTATATTTAGGACTAAACCCAAAAAGTTTCCTAGCTTTATTTGCACTACAATTAGCTTCTTGTACTTCTTGGGGTCTTTCTGGATAATATTCTGGCTTCAAATCAAAACCGATTATTTCTGCTATTGTTTCTGCCAAATAATTAATTGTGACAAATTCATCGTCTGGTCCAATATTAATTATTTCTCCAGAAGCAATTGGATTGAAACCTAAATCAGAAAGCAAAGGGACATCATCTCCAATATATGAAAAACATCTTCTTTGATTCCCGTCACCATATATTTTTGGTTGTTCACCCATTAACATTTTATTAATGAAAATTGCCGCAACGTTTCTAAAAGGGTCATCATATTTTTGTTTGGGCCCGTAAATATTATGAGGAACTGCTATAGAATATTCAAACTCGTGAATTCTAGACATTAATTTGGTTAACTCTTCTGCTGCTACCTTTGCAATAGCATAGGGATCTTGTGGTCTTGTATCCATGTCTTCTGTAAAAGGTGTTTGATTCATTCCATATCTTGCCATACTAGAACAAAAAACAAATCTTTCTCCCCGATTTTGAGTAAATGCTGACAAAGTAGTTGAAGTTGCTTGAAATACAGAATTAGTCACCATTGAAGGCGAAAATACACTCAATCCCTCATAAGGGTGAGCTGCACAATGGTACAATATATCTGTGCCTTCAGTTATTTTCATCATACTATCCAAATCATTGCAATCTATTTTATGAAATTCTATATCTGCAGAGATATTATCTTCATAACCTCCAATAAGATTATCATTCCCTTTGACATTATGGCCTTTCTTAATTAAATCCTCAGCCAGATGGCTTCCAAGAAATCCTGCAACTCCTGTAATAAAAATATTTT
>CAZGTS010000060.1:0-2827 GCA_964528865.1 Candidatus Woesearchaeota archaeon | reverse complement strand
GCCGTTTATTTTATTCTTTAGATGGTTTATGGATTTTTTTACTGCAATGGAAGTGACAACTGGGGCGCCAGTTAGGTTCTTGGGATTTTTTACTTGGTTCTGGTTTTATTTGATTTTCACAATTGTATTTAGTTCTGTTTTTAGAAAAATGTTTGATGTTGTTTAAGATGAAAGCAAATATACAAAGTAGGTCCAGAGGAAAATTTTCATTCATTCAAAAAATATTCGGAAGTTATTTTAAATGAAAAAATCAATAAAAAAAGGTTTTAGTTTTGGGCTGACTTCAGGAATAATCACTACTCTTGGTTTGATTGTTGGGTTATATTCAATTACAGAATCAAAACTTGCTGTAATCGGGGGAATTTTCGTGATTGCAATTGCTGATGCTTTTTCAGATGCTATGGGAATTCATGTTTCAGAAGAATCAGATAAGACTAATTCTAAAAAAGAAATTTGGGAAGCAACAATTTCTACATTGTTTTCAAAGTTCTTTTTTGCCTTGAGTTTTGTTGTTCCAATTTTATTGTTTAATTTTGGTGTGGCTATTATTGTTAACATAGCCTGGGGAATGTTGCTAATGACTATTCTTAGTTTTTATATTTCTAAGGGCAATGAAGATTCTCATGGAAGAGTTATTATTGAACATTTAGCAATTGCTATTTTTGTAATAATTATTACTTATTATGTTGGGAGAGGGGTTAAAATTTTTGGGGTTGTTTAAATAATTCCTAATCTAGATAAGGAGTATCCAACCCATAGAGTAAGAACTAAATACATTAACATCCATGGTTTTGTTGTAGGGAGATGCTTATGTAATTTTGGGAATTTCTTTTTGTACCATTTGTTAAAACCTGGAAAAATCCAAACTGCGAGATTTCCCATAGCACTATCCAAAAGGATTAAATAAAAAATTATTGCTTCGAAGTTCACCATCTTGTATTTATGACAAGAAGATTGTTTATAAAAGTTTGGAAGGAAAATCTTTTAAAGAGTTTTTTTCTTATTTTAGAATGGAAAAAGGACAATCATTAGGGCAAGGTCAGCCAAAAGAAAATCAACAAGAGCTTATGTTTAAGTTGAGTATGTTTGAGCAGCAGATTCAGCAATTGCAACAGCAGTTGCAAGCAATAGACCAAGGAATTTTTGAGATGAATGGTTTGAGCAACGGACTTAATGAGTTAGTTGGTTCTGTGGATAAAGAAATTCTTGCGTCAATTGGGAGAGGCGTTTTTGTGAAGACAAAACTTCTTTCTGAAGATTTAATAGTTGATATTGGGAACAAGACATTTGTGAAAAAAAATATTCCTGAAGCACAAGAACTGATTAGAGAACAGATTGAAAAATTAAATGATGTTAAAAAAGAATTGGAATATAATTTAGAGAAAATTGGTGAAGAGATGATGAAGATGTATGAAGAAGGAAAAGAATAAAAAGATATAATTCTTTAGTTAAATAAGGAGGTGAAAGAAATGATAGATTGGTTAAATAAAAAATTAAAAAAAACAGATATTTGGGATATTGGATTGATTAAGTGGAGTTCTATTGCATTTGTTTTGTTTGTAATAACGATCTGGCCTGCTGCAATGACTTGGGTGCATTCTGTTAATCCTTGGTATTTTTTTGTAGTGTTTGTGATTCTTGCTGCAAGACCGTTTTATAGATTTTATTTGAAATAGAAAATGAAGAAGATTCCTCTTGCAGTCCCTGTGATTTTTTTAGGAATAGGTTTGATGTTAGCTGTTGTTGGTTGGAAGACAGGAGATTATTTTTGGTATATTAGAACTGGGATTTTTTTAGTTGGTGCGGTGGTTACATTTTTTTTAAGGAAAAGGAAGTAGGAAATTACTAATTCTCCTCTGTAACAACTTTCTTAATAAATTTCTTTGGAATAAATTCAAATGCGAAATTTTCTCCTTTTCCAAATTTCCAAATTTCTTTGAAACTTCTTTTTTCTAATTCAATCTTTTTTTCTGAAAACTTCCAAGAATCAGCCAAAATATAAACAGGAATTTTATTTTCAAACGCAATCCTGGCAAACATTCCGCTTCCAACTTTATTCACAACTCCGTTTTTCTGCAAAGCGTCTGCCCCAAAAAAAACCTTGTCAACTTTCTTGCCTCCTTGTTTTCCTAACATTGCAATTCTCGCCGCAGAATCAACAAACATTGTAACTTTCACCTTAGCTTTCTTCAACTCCCTAAAAGTTTTCCGACCCTGAAACAAAGGCCTTGTCTCTGTATTATAAACTTCAAACTTTCTTCCATTCTCTTTAGCATAAATCAAAGCCTTAACAACCGTCGACGAATGACAATGCGTAAAAATCACATCTCCATTCTTAATCAACTTCAAAACCTTTTTATTTATCTTATCCTGAACCAAATCAAAATGCTCCAGAACTTTAGAATACTTTTTATCTAAAACATTCTTCAATAAAGGTTCTGTTGGCCTTAAACTTAAAAGTTTTTTCTTAGACCTTGCAGTCGGAACCAAAGAATAAGCATAAACTGCTTTTTTCGCAATTTCCCTTGCACCTTGAATTTTAACTTCTTTTATGTCTTTAATTATTTGATTTAACAGCTTTTTTTTATTCATTTTATAATCAATAAACCAACATTTAAAAATTCTCTTTTTTTAATAATTATATGTTAGAATCAATTATTAATCCAAAAAGAGTTGAAAGAGGGGCAATAAAAATGCTTTTGGTTGGTTTGTTGTATGCGTCTTTTTCTATCCTAGGCGTTAAGTTTCTTTTCTCAGGCGACCCTGTGCTATATGGGTATGCGGGAATACTAGTAGTTACATTTTGTGTGATGTTTTCCCTTCCGTT
>CAZGTS010000059.1:0-3037 GCA_964528865.1 Candidatus Woesearchaeota archaeon | reverse complement strand
TTCATCTAATAGAAACTATAAGAGACCTAAAGAATAAAAAAAGATGTAATTGTTATACCTCTGCTTTTCTTCTAATGGAGTTATGTGATGCGAAAAAGGATGATTTATTTTTTCATGAGGCAATAAGGAAAAAACTTGAATTTAAAAAAATAATCAGAGAAAGGCATAATCCTAATCTTGAAGAGCACCATTTTAAAATTATTTCCGAATACTTAGATAATTTATTAGAATCTTATCCTTTTTTAGAAAAGCTTTCCTTATCTGATGAGGGCTGGCAAGTTGCTACAGATATAAGTTCAAGTTCAAATATTTGGTCTCCAGATTGTGTTCATTTAGCAACGGCTTTAAGCAATGAATGTGATTTTTTGATAACAAGTGATAGCCAATTCAAAAAAGAATCTAAAAAGATTGCCAAGAAATTTACTAAATATAAATTAGAAATTGTTGGAATAGATGAAGCTCAGAAAATATTAGAAAAATGACCCCAAAAACAAAACCTCTAAATGAACTTTGCACAATAACAAAAGGAAAGAAGGTTAAGATAATAGATGAACCAACAAAAAGTTCTATTCCTTATTTATTAATTAATACTCTTAGAGGTATGGAGCCAATTTGTTTTACGGAGGATGAAAGATATACTGAAGCTATCCCCAGTGATATTTTAATTGTTTGCGATGGTGCTAATTCTGGGCTTGTTGGAACTGGAATTGCAGGGGCAACTGGTTCAACTATTGCAAGATTAAGAATGAATGATTCTTCTGAGATAGACAAAGATTATTTTATGCATTTTTTAAAATCTAATTTTGCTAAAATGAATGCGGATATTAAGGGGGCTGCAATACCTCATTTAAAACAAAAAGAAATGCTAGAAATGAAAATCTGGTTGCCAAAACTCCCCCTCCAACAAAAAATAGTCTCCGCCATAGAAACCCAATTCACACGACTTGACGAGGCTGTTAAATCTTTGAAAGCAGTAAAGCAAAAAATAGGAATTTATAGGAAGGCTGTTTTGAAAAAGGCTTTTGAGGGAGCCCTAGTAGAAAATATTAATTTTGATAAAAATAGCTTATTAAAAGAAATCGAAGAATTTAATAAAAATAAAGAAGGGCAGAATAAGGTTAGGAGACTTCCAAAAATTTCATTTAAAGATTTAGGAAGTATTCCAGAAGGTTGGATGTTTGTTGAAGCGCATAAAATATGTTCTTCAGTAAGAGATGGGACGCATGATACCCCAAAATATGTTATGAAAGGTCACCCCTTAATAACTTCCAAGAATTTAAAGAATAATTTATTAGATTTAACAAAAATAAGTTTCATTTCAAATCAAGATTTTAATGAAGTTAATAAAAGATCAAAAGTAGATAGAGGGGATATACTTTTTGCCATGATTGGAACAATAGGAAATCCGGTAGAAATCAAAGAAGAACCTAATTTTGCTATAAAAAATGTAGGCCTGTTTAAGAATAAAAATGAAAAATTTATACTTACTAAATATTTAAGATACTGGTTAGAATCTCCAACTTATTTTCATATATTGGAATCAAAAAAATTGATTAAAGGAACAACCCAGAAATTTATTGATTTAGGAACATTGAGAATATCCCCCATACCAATTTGTTCTAATGAAGAACAATTCCGAATAGTCTCTGAAATAGAATCAAAATTCTCAGTCATAGACAAAGTAGAACAAGCAGTGAACCAATCATTAACAAAAGCAGAACAACTAAGAAAATCAATTCTGAAAATTGCTTTTGAAGGGAGGTTGGTGAATGAAAAATAAAAAAGCTCAATTCTCATGGAGTAACCCTCAGATTTGGATAATTGCGGTGGTCGTAATCTTTATTGGATTCCAAGTTTATAACAAAGGGTATGACAATGGTTTTAATGAGGCAAATCAGTCTTACACGAAATGTTTAGAGAATATGGATTTATCTGAAAAACAATGCCAAGGTTTATTATCTCAAAAAGATTTAGAAATTGAAGATTTAGCAGGACAATCCAAAAACTGGAGAGATGCTTATTCTACTTGTATAAATAAACCAAAACCAGAAATCATATTCCCACACTTTACTTTTAATCTCATAATTTATAATGTTCTAATTATTGGAGTTTCTGTTTTACTTTTTTTTAATTTATTTAAGGGTACAGTTAAAATTAGTTTTGGTAGAATAATTGATGAGATTATCCAAAAGAATAAAGAATTTATCTGGCTCTCAAAAATTATAATATTTGTCTTAGCAACCACATATATCTTATATGAAATCTTCCAATTTATAAAAAATGTTATCTAAATTTATATTAAAAGTTGCTTTTGAAGGAAGGCTGGTGAAAGAATGAGTTTTATAGAAAATTTCATCTCAAATAAAGTTTATGGTGCTCTTTGGTTAGATATATTATTAAAATCAATCTGGGAAAAGGTTATTGAACTTTGGAATATTGGGGGTTCTGCAATTCCTGGAGTATTGGTTCTTTTATTATTAATGTTAATAATCATTTTAATTCCATTAATACCTTTGATTGGAATTGGATATTTTATTTACAAACTACTTAAATACTGGAAGTTAATTTAATCATACTAAGAATGACTAACCCTCCACTAACAACTGGAAGCGAAATAGCAACATATATTAAAAATTTTAAAGAACAAGTTAAAGAGGGCTTAGGAGAAGATGCTTCTTTAGCAGGACCAATTGATTTGGAGATTTCTACAACCTTAGAGAAATCTGCAGAAGGAGGTTTTTTCATTAGTGTTTTACAAGCAGGTGCAAAAGTCAAACATGAAGAAGTTCATAAAGTTAAAATTCCAATAAAATTAAATTCCGAAGCTAATAAGATTGAAGAAGAAGCTAAAATAATAGAAGCAGAGAAAAGAAAAGCTCAAGCAGAATATGAAAAATCCTTGGCAGTAAGAAATAAGGAAGCTATCGAAAATCCAATTAAACCAGCCGTATATTAAAAATGAACTTTAATTCAAAAACACGAAAAACTTATAAACCCAATATTATTAATATTATTAACATGCTCCCTAGTGATCTTA
>CAZGTS010000058.1:1937-3059 GCA_964528865.1 Candidatus Woesearchaeota archaeon | reverse complement strand
ATTAATATAAAATGGGGTGGTTTAATAAAAAAAAGGAGAAAGAAGTTCCTTCATTGCCTGAGCTTCCAAGACTTCCAGAGTTGCCAAAATTAGAAGAAAATTTCTTAGAGGATCATAAAATACATCAATTACCTAGCTTTCCTACAAATTCCTTAGGGGAAAAATTCTCTCAAAATACAATTAAAAAAGCTGTAGCTGGGAAAAAAGAAGGTGAAGAGGTTTTTTATGCAGATGAATTAGAAGAAGATGACATTCAAATGATGCAAAAACCTCTAAGAAAAATCCCAGTTCCAGAATTTTCTTATCTTGAAAAAATCAAAGGAATTCCTTTTAAAAAAAGGAGTGATGAAATTTCAAGGAATTTTGAACCTTCAACAAAAAAAATCGAACCTGTTTTCATAAGAATAGACAAGTTCGAAGAAAGTTTAAAAATATTTAATAAAACTAAAGAGAAGATTGCAGAAGTAGCAGACCTACTTCAAAAGATTAAGCATCTCAAAGAAAGCGAAGAAAACGAATTAAAATCTTGGGAAGAAGAAATAGATATAATAAAGCAGCAAATTGAAAAAGTAGACAAAAACATTTTTTCTAAAATAGAATGACAGATGAAAAATTAATCCATGTTAAACTAGAATATGAAGAAGCAGTTCAATCTAAAAAAGACATTCTTTCATTAGAAATGGATTTATTAAAAACAATCCAAACAATAAAAACATATCATAAATTTCGAACAGAAGAACTTCAATTAAAAATAAAACTACATCAAAAAATAAAAGCATTAATGACTGAAATAAGACATCTTCAAAAAAATCTTCCAGAATTAAAAATACCTCAAATATTAAAAGAGGATGGAATCGAAGAAATAATTCCTAAGGAAAAACATCATGATGATAATATAGAATCTCAACTTAAAAAAATTCAAGCCAAATTAGATTCTTTAGGAACAAATAATTTTTAAAACTCCTTCTTCTTCCTAAAACCATGATTACCAGAAAACAATTAATAAAAAAATATTTGAATTTTTTCAAATCAAAAAATCACAAAGAAGTCCCAAATGAAAGTTTAATCCCAGAAAATGACCCAACAACATTATTTATTTCCGCGGGAATGCATCCTCTAGTT
>CAZGTS010000058.1:0-1909 GCA_964528865.1 Candidatus Woesearchaeota archaeon | reverse complement strand
AAAAAGATTAATGAATGTCCAAAAATGTATCAGAACAGGAGATATAGAAGAAGTCGGAGATTCAACACACCATACTTTTTTTGAAATGCTTGGAAACTGGAGCATAGGAGATTATTTTAAGAAAGAAGCAATTGAAATGAGTTTTGAATTTCTAACTAAAGTTCTTAAAACTCCGAAAGAAAAATTAGCTGTAAGTGTCTTCGGCGGAGACAAAGATGCTCCTAATGTTCCGAAAGATAATGAAGCAATAGAAATTTGGGAAAAATTAGGAATTCAAAAAGAAAGGATAATTCCCATTAAAGGAGGGGTAGCTTATGGAGATAGTAATTGGTGGGGACCTGCAGGGAAAACAGGACCATGTGGACCAAGCACTGAAATGTTTTATTGGAAACCAAAAAACAAACCCGCCCCAAAAAAATTCGACCCTAACAACGAGAATTGGGTAGAAATATGGAATGATGTTTTAATGCAATATGTTAAAGATGATAAAGGTAAATATAATCAAGCAAAACAAAAAAACATTGATACAGGAATGGGGGTAGAAAGAACTCTTGCTGTTTTAAATGGTTTTGAAGATAATTACCTTACAGAACTTTGGCAACCAATTATTAAAGAAATTGAAAAACTTTCAGGAAAAAAATACAAAGGGAATGAAAAACCTATGAGGATAATCGCAGATCACATTAAAGCTTCTGTAATGATAATATCTGACGGAATAACTCCAAGTAATACTGAACAAGGATATGTTTTAAGAAAATTAATAAGAAAAGCGATAAGACAGGGAAAAAAATTGAAAATAAAAAATTTCACTCCAGAAGTTGCAAAACCAGTTTTCAAAATCTACAATGATTATGACGAACTTGGGAAAAACAAAAAACATATCTTACAAGAATTAGAAAAAGAAGAAGAAAAATTTAACTTAACTTTAGAAAAAGGCTTAAAAGAAATTAAAAAGATGTCTTGGGAAAGAAGCATTCACAAAAAAATTTCAGGGAAGGAAGCTTTTTTACTTTACCAATCATATGGATTTCCAATTGAGATGATTAAAGATGTTGCTATTGAAACAGGAACTGAAGTAGATGAAAAAGAATTTGAAAAAGAATTTGAAAAACATCAATCTCTTTCACGAACAGCCTCATCAGGAAGATTCAAATCTGGTTTAGCAGATAATTCAGAAGCGACAACAAAACTTCACACAGCAACGCATTTACTTTTATCTGCATTGAAAACCATTCTCAAAGATAAAAATCTTATACAAAGAGGTTCAAACATAACTTCTGAAAGATTAAGATTTGATTTTTCTTTTCCAAGAAAACTTACAAAAGAAGAAATAAAAGAAGTTGAAGATTTAGTTAATGCACAAATACAAAAAGGTTGTGAAATTATTAAAGAAGAAATGACACCAGAGCAAGCAAAGAAAAAAGGAGCAACAGGAGTGTTTAATGCTAAATATGGTGAAATTGTTTCTGTCTACACAATCAAAGATTGTTCAAAGGAAATTTGTTCTGGCCCACATGTCAAAAACACATGCGAACTCGGACACTTTAAAATTAAAAAAGAAGGAAGCAGTTCTTCTGGAGTTAGAAGAATAAAAGCCTTGCTTAAATAAATTTTATTTTAAATTATATTCTTCAATTAAACCATATTTTTCTTTTAGTTTGTTAAATTTAGCCAACGGAAAAAGAACAATTCCTCCATTTCTTATTTTCCCCATACTATCTGCATCCCCATATTCATATAAATTTTTTTCTAAAGAAGCTCCTTTAGAAATTAAAGAAATTTCTGGTTTAGAAACTAATTTTATCCCACCAACATATTCTATAGAATCATCAGTGATAATTGAAGGACCTGTTGTTTCAATGAAGCAATATCCTGTATCACTTAAACTATTTTTTACTGGGCATTTTAT
>CAZGTS010000057.1:0-3081 GCA_964528865.1 Candidatus Woesearchaeota archaeon | reverse complement strand
CTTGTGAAAAAACAAGCCAACCAAAAGATTCAACAATTACTCTAAAAAACTTTAATTGAGCCATAATAATTACTAATCCAAATCCAATTACCGTTGCAACAGAAGATGAGAAAGTAGAATAATCTGCAAGTACTTCACTAAGTTTAAAGAAAAAACCAAACCATAAAATAATTATAAAAAACAAAGTCAAAGATAAAGAATAATTCTCACCAAATAAAACAACAAACACAAAATTAATTTTTTGAAAAAAACTATCAACAAAAGAGATAAATTTATTTTTCAAAAAAGCAGTTTTCCATTTTTCCCCAAGATAATCCCATTTAGTTTTTTTTATTTTATCAACCCCTTCTTCAATATTCTCTTTGGTGTCTTCAAGACCCTCAATTTTTTCTTCTAAATCTCCAACAATATTTTCAGCATAAACTACTTGTGCAAAAAATATCAAACATAAAAAAACTAATACACCAATTTTTTTCATAATAATCTAAAAGAAAGCAAGTTTTTAAAATTAGGGGGTGCCCAACTCTTTTCCAACTTTTTTATAATGTTGAATTGCATCTAAAATTGTTCCAGTATTATGCTGTGCTCTTGCTGCTTCTTGTGCACCTTTTCTTCTCATAACCCAAGGCATCATACTCTGAATCCCCCACTCAACTACAAAAAATGCTACAAATGCTGAAAACAATCCTGCATAAACTGCAAACACACCTAAAGGTAAAAATATTGCAGTTAACACTGCTGCAATAGCAGTAACCATCTTCAAATTAGCTCCGATAACCACTAACAAGAAAGCGACAGCCCAAGAAATCTCTTTAGAAAAACCCCCAAAGTTAGCGAGAATATCCCCAAACATAAGAAAAATCAAAATCCATAATGCTATAACAATAATCAGACCACTGAATTTATTTGAAGAATCTAAAATATTTTCAGGAACTGCTCCAATAATATAATCTGCTCCTTTTGTAACATAACTAAAAATAAAATTATTTCCTGTATAAAACTCAGATATTTTTGTTGCCCCACTAACACTCACGTTAGAGATTGCATCAGTAATATCTCCTAAAAAAAAACTCATAACAGTAATCAAAACAGCAATTCCTACAAGAACCCATAACCAAGTTGTCGCTCCTCTTTTATCTTTTAACATATTATTATATAATTTTCTATTTTATAAACATTTCTGTTATTTCTTACCACTTTTCTTAATTAAAGTTATCACTCCTCCAACAAAAATTAAAATAATTAAAAAAGCAGGAGTAATAATAAATTCATAAATCTCATAAAATTCCGACAGCAAATTATATTGAGAAGGGTCAAAACCAAATCTTAAAATCAGCCATAACCCGACCACAATTATAGAAATCGCTATCCCTCCTCCAACATTCTGTTTCAATACTTTGTAAAAAGGAATAGACAACATAACAAGAACAATTAAAACTAATAAAAAAATCCAGATAGTAATTGCTTCCCCAAAAATACCTTCAATTAAATTATTCTTGACAAAAGCTGCTGCACTAAAAAAAGCAATAACCAATGCAATAATTCCCGGTATTGCTTTATTACTTTCTGTTTCAGTCAGCCAAGGCATCATCTTATTTTTTTTCTTGCTACTAAATTGACGCGAAAGTGATAAAAAAACCATGGCAAAAACCAATAAAAAAACTCCTATAAAAACAACCCATTCATTTTGCAAGAGTTCTGACGGAGAAAAATTATAATAGTTCACCATAACAATTTTATCATTAACATATATATAAAACTTTTTATATAACCATTCTTTTATCTTTCCATGTTACAACCAGAACAAATCACTCAAATAAAAAAACAAATAATTCAACAAATAGGATCTACTTTTCCAGAAGATAAAAAACAATCTGCAATTCAGCAAATTGAATCAATGAATTCTGAACAACTTGAAGAATTCCTCAAACAAAACAATTTAATAAAACAAGGAGAAAATTCTGAAATCACCAAATGCATTTTTTGCTCTATTATTTCAGGACAAGCTCAATCTTACAAAATAGATGAAAACTCCGACGCTATTGCAATTCTCGAAATTAACCCAATTTCAAAAGCCCACTCAATTGTAATTTCGAAAAAACATTCTGAAAAGATTTCTAAAAAAACAATGCAACTTGCTGAAAAAATAAAAAAGAAAATAAAAACAAAATTCAAACCAAAAAACATTGAGACAATTCCAACAAATTTATTCGGGCACCAAGTAATAAATATTCTGCCTATTTACACTGACGAAACAATCAACTCTGAAAAACATCAAGCAAAACCAGAAGAACTTGAAAAATTAAAAAAACAACTTGAGAAAAAAACAAAACCCAAAATTATCAAACAATCAAAACCTGAAAAGATTAAAGAAAAGCTCTGGCTTCCACAAAGAATCCCTTAATAAAAATAAATTGGAAGTCCTTGTGCTGGGAGTAAAGCGAGGCAGTGCTTCCACAACGGATTCCATGATTCCCCAGAAAAATAAAAATAAACAAAAATTAGAAAACTAATTAAAAAAACAGGAACAAATTGAATCCCTTGCTTTATCTTTACTTCTTTATGCATTTTCTTAATTAACCCAATTTCTTTTTTGCTCAAACCATCCCAACTTGTCTTAATTGTTTTATTCCCAACTTTCAAATCCTTGTAAAGCCAATCCCCCTCTGTTAAATATTTAGTTTTGATTTTTTTAATCATACAAACTTCCTCAACAGACTTTGCATACAAATAAAAATAAGGAAGGATAAAAATAAAAAATCCAAAATAAAAAATCAAATTTTCTAAAAACCCAAGAATCATCAATACAACTCCAAGAAACATAAAAGGATAAATTAATTTTCTTTTGCTTTTTAATCTCTTTGAAAATTCACTCTTAAATTTATTAAAATTCTTCAATCCAAAACACAAACTAACTATCAACCCATAAAATGCTCCAACAAATAAAAATATCACAAAAAACATTATAAAAATTCTTAAATTAATTTTAAAAATTTCGGAAAAAGGCAAAATAGCCCCAAGAGCAACCATAAGTTTTGCATCTCCGCCTGCAAACATCCTCCCATAATAAAGTGCATTGCC
>CAZGTS010000056.1:0-3157 GCA_964528865.1 Candidatus Woesearchaeota archaeon | reverse complement strand
TACAGGAGAAACCCACACTGTTAGAAACTTTGTAGAAAATGCTGCAAAAGAATTAAAGATAAATCTTACATGGAAAGGAGAAGGAATTAATGAAAAAGGCTATGATTCTAAGGGAGAGGCGATAATAAAAATCAATCCTGATTTTTATAGACCTGCTGAAGTTCAATTATTGCTCGGCAATGCTTCAAAAGCAAAAAGAGAATTAGGGTGGGAACCAAAAACAAATTTTGATGAATTAGTTGAGATGATGGTGAAATCAGACTTTGATAAATTAAAAAAATAAATTTTTTATTTCTTAAACTTCAAATAATCCCAAATCAAAGAAACCTTGTTTATTCTATCCCAATAAGTTGTCTGATCAATACTATCTAAAAGTAAATGGAATGCAAAGCCGACAAAAACAAATAAAAAATATTTTGAAACAAAAATCCATAAGATTAATAATATGAAGAGAACCTCAATTCCATGTAAAAAAGAAAAACCAGTTTGAAATTTATTTCTTTGTTTCAAAGGTAGGGATAAAAGTTCCTTTTGATGTTCAATAAACCATTTGTAAGCATTTTTTAAATTAAAGTCTTTCTTCTTATAAACATAATATAAATAATGGTCAACATCAATTAAAAATGTTGAAAAAATTATTATTGAAAAACCCATTAAACCTATTTGTGGAAAAATAAAATAAAGAAACCCTGCGAACATTAATCCGAAAATAAAGTGTTTTGAAGGAAGCATTATTCTTCAATCCTTTTTACCATGTCTGCAAAAGCCGGTCTTGTGATTAAAACTCCTGAAGTAATTCCAATTAATGTTGTAATTGCAAAACCTTTTAATAAACCGGCGCCAGCCCATAATAAAGGGATTAAAGCAACTACTGCGGTGAAATATGCTCCTAAAATAATTGTGAATGCTTTTTTTAATTTTTGTTTGATACTTAATGAGGTGCTTTGTCTTGCTTCGTCAAGGATGATTATTTGTTGATCAATTCCAATACCAATTGTTGCAATAATTCCTGCAATACTCGGTAAGTCAAGATTCCATTTTATAAAAGAAGCAATACCAAGGATGATTATTATTTCTGAAACACTTGTGATTAAAAGAGCTATTGAAGATTTGAATTTTTTGTATCGGATAAATATAATTATTGATACCATTAAAAGTGCTGCGAGTCCTGCCAAGAATATTGATTTTATGAATTCTTTTCCGAGGACAGGGGAAATTGTGTCGAGCTTGACTATTTCTAATTTGTAAGGTAAACTTCCGGTGATTAAGATTGTCTGCAATTTATGCATTGAAGTTGCTGCATCGTCGTATGCTTCATTTCTTGTTATTCCGCTTCCAGAACCAGAAATGGAAATTTGGGTTGTCACCCTTCCTTTAAGTCCTTCGCCAATTGAAAGACTATCAACAAGTTTATCGTCGAGAAACAAATCTAATTTTTCAGAAAGATAACTTCCTTGAGAAGTTACATTGACTTCTAAATCTTCTGTGATTTCTGCGTGTCTTTTTGCTGCTTCTTCACTAAGGAATATTGTGAATCTGAAATTGCAAAAATATCCTTCCTGAGATTGGTCACATGAATAGATTCCTGAGTCTTGTCCAGACCTCGCAACAGATGCAATGTCTCTCTCCCCTCCAATAAAAACAGTTTCGTTTCCTATTTTGGCTTCGAATTTTCCTTGTTTGGAAATTAATTCTACTAAATCTGTTTTGGTTGCCCCTGCAATTTCTACTAACATGAAATGGTTTCCAGTTAAATCCGACACAGGCAAAACATTAATATCTGATAAACCAAATTCGTTAAATCGGTTTCTTGTTATGTCAACTAAATCATTAATTTCTGTTGAAGAAAGTTTTTTGTTTACAGCTTGGACTAATGCTCTTGAGCCTCCTGCTAAATCCAAACCTGTTTTAATGTTTGTTTTAGGTATTTCTGCAACAGTAATGTTTGGAACATGATTTGAATATAAGATTACTTCGGAGTTTTTTGTTTGAATAATTATTTTTATGTTTTCATTAGAATTGAATTTTCCCTGAAGAGCATTTGAAAAACTCTCCAAGTTTTTTATTTGGGTTCCATCAATGTTTGTAATTATTTGTCCTTGTCTTAATCCTTGTTCAAAGGCTGTTGAATTAGTTTCAACACTTGTTATTAAAACTCCTTTTTCTAAAAATGTTGGGGGCATTCCAAACATTGATAATAAAGAAAATCCTACGACAATTATTAATAGCCAAATTTTCCAAGTTAGTTTCATTTTTTCTTCTCCATATACCATTTAAGTATTGATGCATTAGTTATCCAAGTGTTGAGAATATCAAAACCTAAACCTATTGAAAGTATTGTAAAGATTTGTGTTAGGACAGGGGAGAATGATTTGACGACGAGAAGTGCCATAACAATTGCTAGAAGAGATGTCAAAGTCATTGTTATTCCTGTTTTAAATGCTCCAAGAATTCTTTTATTTAGAGAGCCTTCGTATCTTTTCAACATCCTTGTGGTCAATAGAATATCTGTATCAACAGAATAACCAATTAGCATTAGCAATGCGATAATTCCTGCACTTGACATCTTCATCCCAAGTAAATTAATTAATGTTAATGTCATTAAAATGTCTGCTAATGCTGAAAGAATTACAGCTGTAGAAGGAACAAATGTTCTAAAGATGATGAATACTACAATTGCCATAAAAAAGAATGCGAACAAAATTGCAATTAGAAGTTGTTTGTAAAAACTCTCGCTTAAACTTGAACCGGTACATTCAAAACTAGAATTATCTCCATCTACCAATTCATATCCCAAATAATCTTCAAGTATAGTCTTAGTTTGTTTAACCTCTAATTCATTACATCCTTCTGTTTTAATCTCAATGATTACTGCTTTTTGTTCCCTTGTAATTAAATCAGAGATTTCTCTTGTGTTAACTTCTTGGAGTTTTTCCGAGAGAAATTGTTCTAAATCCAAATAGTTTATTTCTCCAAAGATTGTTATAGAAATGCCTCCTGTTAAAGAAATATCTTTGTAAAGAAAATCTTGATTATTAGAATAGAATATCCCCATATAAACTATTGAGGATAATAATAATACTAAAGGTATTACTAATAGCAATTTGTAATTTTTATCATACCAGTTTTTTGATTGTTCCATTTTGATTTTTATGTG
>CAZGTS010000055.1:0-3164 GCA_964528865.1 Candidatus Woesearchaeota archaeon | reverse complement strand
AATCATAGAAATTAATGAAATAAAATTAAGTAAGAAAAATCCTAAAGAATGTGGAGGCGGGGAAGATGGAAGTAGATAAATATGATAGTGAATATGAAAAAGAAAGATTAGCCAGAAAAGAAAGGGTTGAGAAAAGAAGAAAAGAAGAAAAGAAAAAAGAGAAATTAAAAGAATTAACACCTAAAGAAATTGAAGAAAAACAAGAAAATGAGTTTAAAAAAAATGTTGAAGAATTAAAAAATAATCCTATTTCTGAATGGGATGATGAAAATATATTGAAAGAGTTTGAAACTTATACTTCCTTGAGGAGTGTTTTTTTTGATATTGTAGCGAATCAGCCAACTATGAATTTAATGATTAGGGTTAGTATGGGTTATGAAGACTCTTTTACAAGTCAAATTGGAAAACAACTGAAGAAATTAAGAAGAATGGGGCTTGTGAATGAAGTTTTAATTTGTGAATCTTGGTGGAAAAATCATTTCAATGAAAAATTTAAATTAAAACTTAAAATTCCTGAAATTGAATTGCAGATGTTAAAAAAATTTAAACTACATAAAGATACAGAAGAAAGAAAAAGAAACTCTTTGATTGCGAACTCAGGATTTTGGCTCTTAACAGAATTAGGAGAAAGAATATTTCCAATTATAAAAAAGTCGATTGAATCAGGAGGTAAAAGTTAGAAAGATATTAAATTATGAACCTATTAGATTAGATTATATAGGGTCACGATTTGGATAAAATAAAAAGTGTTAAATCGTGAATTATGGTTTATGATTTATTAAACATAACTTTATAGACGACAAATGATAAACAAAAACAAATTAAATCTGAAATCGTGCATTATAGTGGCAGATTATAAAAACACACTAAATCGTGAACTATGGTTTACAATTAAAATAACTAAATCGTGTTCTATGGTTCACGATTTAAATTCATAAAAAATGAAAAGCAACAGTGTTTGTTTTCTCTTCAGAGAAATTTATTTGTATTGGTATGAAATCAATTTTTCAATTGAAGGAAGTAATGGTAGAAGTAAGTAAACAATTAAGAAAATTAAAATGAAAAAGAAAATTAAAACAACCGAAGATATGAAAAAAGAAAAATGTCAAAACTGTGGAAAAGAAATTTATTACATAGAATCCTTACCTTACGGTAGATTAAATATAATATGTTTAGATTGTTTTAAAAAATTAATGAAGATGAAGTGGAAGTGAATCCATACGTTCAGCAGCCGAACAGATGGTATTATCTTTTTAATTTTTGTTTAGCATAAGTAAAGAAGAATGTCGAGCGCTGCTTAGAAGATTTGAGAAAGAAGGGAAGATCAAATTTGTTACACAACGAGGAGTGAGGGTTAATAAAAAAATTCATCAGCCAAGGCCAATAAAACTAAGATGACTATTGCTCCAAACCCAAATATTCCTAATTTAAATAACCAACTTACTTCAAAGAATTTTCCCGTTCCCATAGCTATAACCATAATTATTACAGGCCACATAATCATTGGGAGATTTCCTAAATCAAAATGAAAATGCTTACTCATTTTTCTAAATCTCCTTGAATTTCTTTTAACTGCTCTAAAGCTGAATCCAATTCTTCAACAAGTTCACCAACTATGATATTTGGATCAGGAAGATTATCTAAATCATCTAAGCTTTCATCTTTAAGCCAGAAGATATCTAAATTTGTTTTATCTCTCTTTAATATTTCTTCATAACTAAAACATTTAAATCGTTCAGACTCTTTTCTTTTATGTCTATTTTCTGGATTATAGCATTTTACAAAATCATCTAAATCCTCTTCTTTCAAAGTGTTTTCTTTTAATGTAAAATGTTTGTTTGTTCTCAAATCATAAATCCATATCTTAGAAGTTTGGGCTTGTTTTGATGCTTCTTTTTTATCAAAAAATAAAACATTAGCTTTAACACCTTGAGCATAAAAGATTCCTGTTGGCAGTCTTAATATTGTATGCAAATCACAAGTCTCCATTAATTTTTTTCTTATTGTTTCTCCTGCACCACCTTCAAATAAAACATTATCTGGGAGAACAATTGCTGATCTTCCATTTATCTTTAATATACTTTTTACATGTTGTAAAAAATTTAATTGTTTGTTACTTGTCTCTGTCCAGAAATCATCTCTTATAATGGGATTTGATTTTTTAGAGGTTTCTCCTTCTTCTGTTACAATGGTGTCAGAAGATTTTTTTCCAAAAGGAGGATTTGTCAGAACCATTTCATAAATTGCTCCGGGATTTTTCTTTAAAGAATCTTCAAGACTTATCGGGCTCTCTTCCCCATTTATTCCATGTAAATATAAATTCATTACACAAAGTCTTGCGACCATCGGGACAATATCATTTCCAGAGAAGGTATCATGTTTTAATCCTTTTTGTTGGTCTCTATCAAGTTTGTAATTATCTCTGATAAAATTATATGCAGAAAGCAAAAATCCTCCTGTTCCAGAAGCAGGGTCATGAATCTTCATTCCAGGTTCAGGTTTCATAACTTTAACCATTGAATTAATTAGGGGTCTTGGGGTAAAGTATTGTCCTGCTCCTCCTTTAACATCTGCAGCATTTTTCTCTAAAAGCCCTTCGTATGCGTCGCCTTTAACATCAGCATCTAAATTCAACCAGTTTTCTTTGTTTATCAAATCAACAATTAATCTTCTTAATTTTGAAGGGTCTTGTATTCTATTTTGAGATTTTCTAAATATAACTCCAATAATACCAGACTCTTTTCCTAATTCAGTTAATAACTCAATGTAATGTTTCTCCAGTTCTGGGCCTTCTTTGTCTAAAAGAGATTGCCAATTGTATTCTTTAGGGATATCACTTTCTTTATTGTAAGGAGATTTTGTTCTTTCATCATCCATTTTAAGAAATAAAAGATAAGTTAATTGTTCAACATAATCCCCATAAGAAAGCCCATCATCTCTAAGTACATTGCAATAATTCCATAGTTTGGTTACTAGTTGTTGTGAGGAAGTCATCTTTTATTAATAGGACATGAGGTAAAATCCTCTTTATTTAATTGAAAATATTCTGAACAACACGCAATTAAATGATTTGCTCTAGAGAAACGACTATCTCTAATTCTATCAAAATAAGTATATAGTATTGTGTTTATTTTTCTTTTTTTAGCATCTTCAACTACTGGACA
>CAZGTS010000054.1:1927-3173 GCA_964528865.1 Candidatus Woesearchaeota archaeon | reverse complement strand
TGTGTAAGATTGAAGGTTCGCCGACAATTTCAGCATAGAACTACTAATAGCCTCTTTGTATTATTCTAAGAATTAGCGAGCAATGAAAATTGTGAGCGAAAACTTCTACTGCTTATTTTGTTTGATATATATTTCTAAGGACAATAATTTTTATAAATAAAGAAAAAATAAAATTTTATGTCTACAAAAGTTTTAATTGATGTTTTAGATTTTTCTCTTCCTGGTATTAATGAGAGATTAAATAAAAAGTTTGGGAAGGCCGCAACCACTTGGGAAGAAGTAAAAGAGTGGGATGATTGTGTGATTAATAAAGAAAAATTGATTATTGAAGATTTAAGAGAGAATAATTCTGGGATATGCCCTCAGCTTAAGACAAAAGGAAAATATTTTAATTTCTGTGCAACAAGAGCTAAAGAATATGAAGCACATGGATATAAGAAAGGGAACACCCCGTCGTCTTCAGATGCACAATATTTATCAAAAGTAAATCTTTTTGAAATCCAGATTTACTGCATGGCGGGAAAAGAAGAATTTTCTAAATGTGGTAATATTTCAAATAGTAAATAAAAAAATTGGCTTTCTCTACACAATCTTCTCCTCTATAATCTGGCTTATTGGTTTGCCTGTTTTTTCTTTTATTGCTTTAAGCTTGTTTATAGTTGCCACTGACAAAGTTATGTCAATTCTTTTTCTTTGGAAAGGAAGCTCATGAGTTTTGTCGTAGTTTTCGAGGATTTCAAAAGCTTCTTTGTTCTCTTTCAAAATTTGTTTGATTTCATTTGATTGCATTTTTTAATCTCCACTCAATGTTTCTTATTTCTTGAATATTATTTTTTGCTATTGAAAGTATATGGTGGATTAGCAAATCCCTTTCAACTTGCTTTTTGTTTTCTTTTGCAAAAGCAAAGCATATGAACATTGCTGTTCTTTTGTTTCCGTCTGAGAACGGATGGTCAACTAAAATTGCTCTTAACAAATAAGATAATTTCTTGTAATCTCCAAGTTTTTTATCTTCTAATTTTTCAAATGCAAAATCAAGACTAGAGTCGCTTCTTAGGTTTCCTCCGAATCCATGATTGATTCTCAATAAGTCTTTCTTACTAATATCCATACACATAGATAATGGTAAGATGTATTTAAATGTTTCTATTGTTTTTTCTAAAACCAAAGATTTAAAAGGAATTCTCAAGTCTTATTTTAGACTTAGGATAGAAAACTATTTCTAAGATATAGATGCAAGGAGGAA
>CAZGTS010000054.1:0-1824 GCA_964528865.1 Candidatus Woesearchaeota archaeon | reverse complement strand
TGTAACTTTTAAAGAAGACGAGAGTGCAAAGAAAGCAATTTCTGAAATGAATGACAAAGAAATTGAAGGAAGAAATCTTAAAGTTAATGAAGCACAGCCATTTGACGCAGACAAACCTCGAAGGCCATCTCCAAACAGGGACGGACCTCGAAGAAATTTTAGTCAGCAAAGACGATTCTAAATAAGATAGTTTATTTTTTTTTAATTTTTTATTTTATTTATTTCTTCATTAATTCTTTTTATTCTATCTCATAAATGGAAATCGGCTAGATACTTGATTTTTACTTCATCTTGGTGTTAAATCTAATGTGTTATTGTAATCTACAATAATTTCTTCTGGATTTAAATTTCTTAAAATGCTCTTCTCTGGTATCAATTGATAAACTTCTGCAGATATTTTTTTCCCATTATGTTCAAATCCTTCTTTACAACCAACCAACTCTTGATTCCATTCAAGAGACATCCCTCTTAACCCAACTTTTTTTGAATCTCTATATTGGCTTTTTTCGCTCATACAACCATACTCCTCTCCTCCAACTCCACATAAAAATTCTCAATAATGTTTACAAAAATTACACGCCAAGATATCTCCCCCAAGAAAATGTTTCTTTTTTTGACATAACTAAAGATGAACCTATTTATTTATATATATTATTGTGATTAATTGCTTGATTCTAATTTTATTTCTTCATTAATTCTTTCTGATTTAGAATCATTAAGATTACTGCACCGATAATAAATAACCAATCAACTAAAAAAGTTAGAGCGAGAAATCCTAAAGCGAGTAAAGAAAAGAAAACGACTTTTGGGTTTTTCATTTTTCCAAATTGATTACCTTAATAATATTTGTTTCGTCCTTGACAATATAATTCAATCCAGAAGCATCTTTAGGCATTTCAAAAACATTAAAGAAATTTTTTTCTAAATTGGGTTGCAAACCCCCCTTATCAAACTGAAACGAAATAATAGAATATGAGTTATTTTGATTGTCTTTCAATTCTGAATAAAAACCAAAGTCAGTGGCGATTTTCCCTAAATTAGTAACAGAACCATGCACGAGAAGAAAAATTCCGGGGGTTGTTCTTTTCTCATCGTCAACCATCATTTGAGTCTCTTTAGTAATATTATCTATCTTCATTGAAAAAATATTCTCTCCAAATGTTAAATCAAATGGCTGTTCTAAATTATAATATTCATATTGTTGTTCTATTTCAGGAGCATTAAGCCCACTGATGATTATAAGAGTAAAATAAACTACGATAAAGATAATCACTTTTAATGCTCTGCTAATTCTAAGATATTTTTTTGGAACAGCTGCAAAAATTCCAGGAATAAAGAAAAGAAGTCCGATTAATATTTGTCCTGCTTTAATTGTTACAACTGCTGAAAAAACAGACATTAATACTGCTAAACCCGCAGATATCCAACAAGTAACAGTCCAAACCCCAATTTCTTTTAAAGATTTTTTATTTTCTTTTTTCATTTTAATCTTCGTCAACAACCCCTGGCTCTCCTCCACCACTATCAACAACTCCAATAATTCCATCTGGTCCTGGATCAACTCCTGCAACATCATTGCTACCCGAATTATCACCTGTTGCTACATCATTATTAATTGCAACATCTTGCCCATCTCCATCTACAACAGTTGCAACATCATTGTCAATTACATTTCCTCTATCACCATTTGTTACAGTTCCTTGTTTATCCCCATCTATAACAACTCCACCATCTCCATCAACAACTCCAGGTTCTCCAGGACCTGTTCCAGGAGCATAAGTTCTCGCTACAATTTGAATTTGAATTTGATTCATATCTTGTTTT
>CAZGTS010000053.1:0-3186 GCA_964528865.1 Candidatus Woesearchaeota archaeon | reverse complement strand
CCACTTGCAACCAATCCTAAATGATATTTTGACAACCCATAAGTTGCTAACAATATTGGAATAACTATTGATAAATTAACTCTTCCAAAATAATAAACAGCATAAGAAGACCAAATATTCCAGAATTTAGTATTGCCCATCTCTATCTGAATTGTCCTTTAATTCCTTATTTATTCTTGATTTTGAATTCCATTGGATTGCAACAGAATTTTTAAGATTAGTTGAACTTTGTTCTGAATAATAAGGCATAATCTGAATTTTGCATCCAATTGCATTTGCTATTTTTTCTGTTTCTCTTAAATCTTCTTCAGTATGGCTATCACTTTCCATTAAAATATCTGGTTTGATTTTCTTAATATTTTCATTTGGAGAATAAGTATCTTGAGCAACAACACAATCCACACATCTTAGTGCTTTGATTAATTCAAATCTTTCTCCAAAAGAAAGAATTGGTCTTGGCTTTTTCTCCATTGTTGCTTTATTTGAAAGAACCCCAACAATTAATTTTCCTTCTAAACCTACCAAATTTTTTGCATTTTCTAATGCTCTAATGTGCCCGATATGCAATAAATCTGCTACAACATAAGCATATACTATTTTTTCTTTTTGTTCCATTTTATATTTTTGTTAGCCCTTATTTTACATTTTTATCTGAAAGTTTTGAATAATAAGGGAGTTTTATGGTTTCACCCCCAATTTCTTTTACAAATTCTTCTCCAGGAATTTTATCCCAATTAGAACCATGAACTAAGATTATTTTAGAATTTGGAAATTGCTCGTGAATTTTTTTTAGATTTTCTGTCGTGTCTTTTGTAGTTTGCGCTATCACCATATCAACACATCTTAAATTAGAAATAATGGCTTTTCTTTCTTCAAAGCTTGTAGTTGGTTTATCTTTATACTCTAAAACTGCTTTGTCTGTTAAAATACCGCAGATATGATAATTTCCTAGTTCATTTGCTTTTTCTAAAACTTGAAGATGCCCATAATGAAATAAATCTGCAACAACAAAACTATAAACAATTATTTTTACTTTTTCTTTTTCGATATTAACAATCTCTCCTGCTTTTATTCCGGATCCTTTCGGGATTGTTATGCATAATTGCTTATTTGATTTATTCTCCCAAACCACTTTTTTCATATTATACTAGTGTTACTAGTATTTATAAGTTTTTAGGTAAAAAATAGCTAGTTTTTTATGTTGAAAAGAATTTTGTTAATTCGAAAATTTTAAAAGCATTGAAAAAATTTAAAAATATGAAAAGAAAAAAAATTGCATTATTTCATCCTTGGATTAAAAGCAGAGGTGGTTCGGAAAAATCAGTTTTGGAAATTTTAAAAAGTAGAAAATATGATGTAGAACTTTATACGTGGATTTATGAAGAAAGCAAAACTTTTGAAGAATTTAAAAAATTTAAAATAAATGTTCTTGCTCCAAAAATTCTTAGAAAAATTTCAAGGACTTACTTGTTAAAAAGTTTGTTCTTACCTATAAGTTTATTTTCAAAAATACCTTTAAAAAAGTACGAGTATTTTTTAATTTCTACTTCAGGAGTTGCAGAATTTATTACTTTTAGAAATTATAAACCTAAAAAAACATATGGATATATTTATACTCCTTTAAGGGCTGCAAGTAAGGACATTGTCAATTGGAATTTTCAAAACAGATATAAAAATTTTCTTTCTAGATTTTTTTATTTAATTGCTGTAAAATTTTATAAAATTCTTGAACAAATTGCCTGGAAAAGGATAGATAAAGCTATTTTTATTTCTGAATTAAGTTTAGAAAGAGCAAGAATAAAAGGTCTTTTAAAAAATAAAAAAACTGAAATAATATATCCCCCTGTTAATGTGGAAAAATTTAACAAACTAAAAACAAACGAAGGGAATTATTTTTTGTATGTTTCAAGATTTAATAAACCAAAGAGGCAAGATATCTTATTGAAATCTTGGAAAATATTTTCTAAAAATCATCCCCAATATAAATTGGTTCTTGCTGGAAATATAGAAAATGAAAAATATTTTAATGAAGTGAAAAAACTTGCAAATGAAACAAAAAATGTGGAAATTAAAACTAATTTAAATGAAATTGAAATAATGAATCTTTATGCTAATTGTTTGGCTGTTGTTTTTGTTCCATTTATAGAAGATTTTGGAATTGTTCCTTTTGAAGCTTTAGCTACTGGAAAATCTTTAATTGCGGTGGATAGGGGAGGATATGTTCAATTAATAAACAAAAATAAACAATTTCATAAAATAAAAGAAGTTCCTTCAGAAGAAAAAATGATTAATGAAATAAATATTGGTCTTGAAAAATTTTTAAAATCAAAAGTTGTGCCTAAAAAAATTAATCTTAAAGAAGTTTCATCCACAAATTTTATAAAGAAACTTGAAGAGACATTTATAAAATGATAAAAAAAATTCTATACACATTAAGAGGTAATTATTTTGGTTATAAACTAGGTAGAAAATTTTTATCAACCTCTTTTATTGTAAATAACAAATTGTATAATTATTTTTATAATAAAAAAATTAAGAAATCAATAAAAAGATTAAACAGAGAATTTCCTATTGGGCTTGATATTGGAGTTACTAATGCTTGCAATTCAAATTGCATAATGTGTCCACATCATAAACTTAAAAATATTGGAACAATGAATATGAATTTATATGAAAAAATAATAGATAATTGTGTTAAATTAAAAATAAAATATGTTACTCTTTCATTTTTTGGGGAGCCTCTTCTTGATAAAACATTAATTGAAAAAATAAAATATGCTAAAGAAAGGAAAATAGATGTATCGTTTTACAGCAATGCTTCTTTATTAAATAACTCTTGGGCTCAAAAACTTATTGAATCTAAACTAGATTGTATAACTATTAGTTTTGATGGCTATACCAAAGAAACTTATGAAAAAATTAGGCGTGGATTAAAATTTGATGTAGTTAAAAATAATATCTTAAATCTTATAAAATTAAAAGAAAAAATTGGAACAAATAATCCAAAAATTGATTTAGTTCTTGTTGAACTTGAAGAAAATAAAAAAGAAATTGAAAAATTTTGTGAAGAATGGAAAAATAAAGTTGGGGGCATTAGTATAATAAATATGAGGAATTGGGCTGGAGGAATTAATAAAAAAGGGACAAAAGAAAGTTTTCATTTTAATTATAAATCCAAAAGAAAAC
>CAZGTS010000052.1:0-3193 GCA_964528865.1 Candidatus Woesearchaeota archaeon | reverse complement strand
ATTACAAAGAAACCTGAAAAAACAGACGAATTCGGAGAAAGTTACTACTAAATTTAATTTTTAATTTTTTTTAATTTTTTTACTTTCTCCTTTTTCTATTTTTAAAAAAGAGATTATATTTTTAAGGAAATGATTTTACTAATGCAGTCATGCATTGAAGGAAACCAAAGTTTCCTCTCACACTCCATCCTTCCTGTTCAGGTGTGCGACTTTTTATAACACTCATGGAAGTCGCGAGCATGACGGAGATTAGACTTTAAGAGAGATGATTTTCGAGATACCATCATGCATTGAAATCCCATAAAGAGTTGTTGCGTTTGTAATTATCTCGTCATTGTGTGTAATTACAATATACTGCCCCTGCTTCATATATTTTTGAAGGAGCCCTGCAAGCCGTCCAGAGTTTCTTTTATCTAAAGCTGCGTCGATTTCATCAAGAATGTAAAATGGATAAGGTTTTAGTTCTTGTATTGCGAAGATTAACGAGAGGGCGATCATGGTTTGCTCGCCTCCTGAAAGAGAACGTACATCAAAGTATTTTCCATGCCCTGCTTTCACAATTACTTCAACACCGCCGTCAAAAGGGTCCTTCCTGTTTTCCAACCCTAATGAAACTTGGCTTTTTTCATTTAACATTGAAAAGTTCCTTGAGAAAATTTCATTCAATTCATTCAAAGTTCTGACAAATGTTTTTTTCTTCTTAATATCAATTTCGTGGATTATCTTTAATATTCCTTCTTTCTCCTTATTTATTAATTCTATTTTTTCTTTTATTATATCATATTCTTTTTTAACAGAATCATAAACTTCTAATGACCGAAGATTAACAGAACCTATCCTTGACAAAATTTCCCGGGTTTTGTTTAGATTGATAAGAAGAGATTCTTTGTTTGTTTTTATTATTTGAATGTTAGGGAATTCCAAAATTTCCATTTCAAGACCTTCAATCTCTGCACCAATCCTTGCTTTTTCAAGTTTGAAGTTGTTTATTCCATGTTCAATATTTGAAAGAACATTTTGTTTTTGTGAAATGTTTAATTCATTCTCTCTTATTTTTCCCTGCAATAAATTTACTTGAGAAATTAATTCCCGAAATTTCTTACTTAATTCTTCTTCTTGTTTCTTTTTATTTTCAAGCAATCTTTCTTTTTCTTTCATGATTTTCTTAATTTCCTGAAGTTCATCGTTTCGGTCTTCTTCATTTCTTGAAAGTTGCTTCAATAAAATTTTTGAACGTTCAAGTTCTCTCAACTTTGATGAAATCTCGGAATTAACATTTTCCTTATTTCTTAAAGAAACTTCTTGAATTTCTACTCTAGCTATTTCATATTTTTGCTCAATATTTGTATTCTTATCAAATATTTCTTCAAGAATTTTTTTCCTTTTTTCTAATTTTAAAAGTTCTTCTTTTGATTGTTCTATTTTTTCATAAAGGATTTTTATTTGTTCTTTTTTCTCATCTATATTTGAAAGTTTAATCATATCAGAATCTCTTTTTGAAATTTCAGAATCAACCTGTTCTATACTATTCTTTAACAAATCTTTTTTAATGTAAACCTCACTTAATTCCTTATCTGATTTCTCTACTTCTTTTTTTAGGAAATCTATCTTTGGAAAAGTTTCATCTTTTATTGAAGTCAAGTGCTCTTCAGTCATTTTGCTTTTACAAAGAGGACAAATGTCCATTTTAGAAATTTTTTCTATTAACGTATTTTGTTTTTCTATTTCTAATTCATTCACGTAGGAAATTTTTTCAAGTTCTATTTCCCTTTTGTTTAAATTAACCAACAATTCTCTTTTTTCTGCCAAAGAAAATTTTAATGAATCGACTTTATCTGCATTTGTGTTTTTATCAAATAATTCTATGACTATGGATTTAATTTGTTCAAACAAAAACCTAGATTCTGAAGTGTAGTTTTGAAGAACAGAGTTCTTGTCATTGAGTCTTTCTTTAATTGATTTTAACTCAGATTTAATCATGTAAAATTTTTTTCTTTGTTCTTCTAATTTCTCTAGTTCTTGTTTTTTTATTTCAATTTCTTTTTGTCTTGAAGTTATGGAAGGGGATTCTTTTTGGAGTTTCTTTACTGAAACCTCGTTGTCATTTATTGCCTGAGATAATTCTTGTTTTTGTCTATCTATTTCAGAAATTCTATTCTCATGATTTTCAAGTTTCACCTTCATCCCAGTAAGTTCTGCCCTTAAATCAGCAATCTCCTGATTAAGTTTTTCCTGCTCCAATCCAGTAGATTTTTGTATTGTTGAATTAATAAAATTAATCTTTGAATTAATATTAGTTATTTCTGTTTCAAGATTTAATTTTTCTTGTTTGTATTTTTCTTTTTCTTTGTCTTTTTTGAGAATTTCTAAATCTATTTTTTCTTTTTCTTTTTTCTTCCTTATTAAATCATGATTAATTATGCTTGCCTTGAAAATCTTGACATTTTTTTCAAGTTTTTTAAACCTTAATGCCTGCTCTCTTTCTTTTTTAAGATTATTCATATAAGCAGTTCTTTCTCTTAATATTGTCATAGCTTCTTTTACTTTTTCTTCTGTTTTTTCTAGTTCCTTTATTGATTTTTGTTTTCGTAGTTCGTAGATTGAAATTCCAGAAACTTCCTCAATTATTTTTCTTCTTTCTTCTGTTTGCATCTGAACAAAGTTCTGGATTTCTCCCTGCAAAATAATATTAAATCCATTTGGGTCTATTCCTGCTAAAGCGAGGAGACTTAAAATTTCCTGCCGTGTTTTTGTTTCATTGTTTATCTTGTAGATGCTCTGTCCGTTTCTTCTAACAATCCTTTTTATTGAAATTTCATTTTTATCTATTGAAAATGTCCTGTCAGAATTTTCAAATACAATTTCAACTGACGCTTCTTTTGCAGGGGACGCTGATTTTGTTCCTAAAAAAATTAAATTTCTTGCCTTAGCGGCTCTCATTGATTTTATTGAAAGCCGTCCGAGGACAAAACATAAAGCATCTGAAACATTTGATTTTCCAGAACCATTTGGACCTAAGATTATATTAATCTCTTGATTAAAAGGTATTTCTGTTTTTCTGGGAAAACTTTTGAAACCATACATTACCAGTTTTTTTATGAATACCATTAAGACAAAAATGAATAAGGATTTTTAAAAGTTGTTTTATTGAAAATACTCTTTAACTTCTTTAGGCCAAAGATTATTTACTTTA
>CAZGTS010000051.1:0-3425 GCA_964528865.1 Candidatus Woesearchaeota archaeon | reverse complement strand
AAAGAAAGAAAAAAGAAAAAGAAATTGAAAAAAGAAGATTAATGGAACTTACAACATTGTGTAAAATAAAAATTCTGCACCAGCATATTTTTCGAAACTCCAGTCCTGCGATATTTGGTGTGAATATTAAAGGGGGAAAACTCAAATCAGGAACAACTTTCATAAATAATCGAGAAGAAAAAATCGGAAGAATAAAAAATATTCAGTCTGAAAACAAATCAGTTCAAGAAGCTACAGAAGGAATGGAAGTCGCGATTTCAATTCCAAAAATAAATTTTGAAAGAGTGTTAAAAGAAACAGAAATTCTTTATTCAGATATTTCAGAATCTCAATTTAGAAAATTCAAAAAAAACAAAGACCTTTTATCTGAAAACGAAAAAAAGATTTTGCAAGAACTCGCAGAAATTAAAAGAGAAAAAAATTCAGAGTGGGGAATTTAAATAATTCTAAAGTTTTAATTTGAAAAAGAGTATATTCTTAACAACAATAAACCTTAAAAAGTGTTCTTACTATAAAATTACAATGGAAGACGAACATCAAATCAAAAATTCATTTCGAGCAGTAAAAGCAGATATTTTGAAAATAGAAGGGGAACTTCTCGGAATAAAATCACAACAGATTTATATTCTTGAACAACTTGAAAAAATAAATTCTAAATTAAAAAAACCTGTTAAGAAAAAATAATCCTAAACACTAACTTTTTAAACTCATTCTTCAAATAATTTTTATAGTATTCAAAATAAATATCTTAAATAAACAAGGAAAAACTTTCAGTTATAAAAAAGTAGAAAATAAAAAATGATACGAGAAAAAGGATTAAAATTAAAACTAAGTGAAGAAGAAATAGTAACTTTAGATATTATAATGCATAGTTCTAATTATAATAAAAAAAGCGGATGTTCAAAGGAAATTATAGAAGCAGGGAGGGAAATAAGAGAAAAATATTTTGATTCAATCTTAAGTTTTAATACATTAAATCCTAAAATAATAAAACCTTTAAGAAATTTATCAAAATTAATACAAGAAAATGAAGGTCTTCCACTACAAATGACTCCTGACAGCACAATAAGAAGAACTATTAGTGCAATTTATCATAAAAAAACTCCAGAGAAAATAAAAACTGCTTATGAAGAAGTTAGAAAACACTTAGAAAGATTAAATGGAATGGATAAAGATTTTTTTAAATACCCCTAAACACTAACTTTTTAAACTCGTTCTTCAAATAATTCTTATGGTATTCAAAATAAATCTTTCAAATAAACAAGGAAAAACTTTCAAGCTTGAAGCAGAAGCTCCTGCATTAATTGAGAAACAACTTCATGATAAAATTAATGGAAAAGATGTTTCACCTGATTTAGAAGGTTATGAGTTTGAAGTCACAGGTGCAAGCGACAAATCAGGTTTCACAGCAATGAAAGAAGTCGAAGGTGTTGGTTTGAAAAAAATTTTATTAAGTTATGAAAAAGGCATGAAAAAAAGACCACGAAAAGAAGGCAAAAAAAAATTATCAAACAAAAACCCAAAAGGTTTGAGATTAAGAAAAACAGTTCGTGGAAAAATTATCTCAGAAGCAATTTCTCAAATCAATTTAAAAATTTTAAAAGACGGCTCAAAGAAACTCTCAGAAGTTTTTCCAGAGCAAAATAAAACTGCTGAAGCAAAACTCGAAGAAAAACCTGCTGAAGTGAAAAAAGAAGAGTAACCCAAAAACCTTTTAACTTAACTATTTCTTTCTTTCTTATGAAACAAATCCCTTCCTTAAATGTTGGAATAGTCGGACATATTGACCACGGAAAAACAACTTTACTAAGCAAACTTACTGGTAAGTTCACAGACACACATTCTGAAGAATTAAAACGAGGAATTACAATCAAACTCGGATATGCAGACATAACAATTTTTAAGGACACAAAAGGATTCAATACAAAAGAAGGAGAACCACAAAGATATATTAGTTTCATCGACGCGCCAGGACACGAAATGTTAATGGCAACAATGCTTTCAGGAGCAGCAATTATTGACGCTGCAATTCTTGTTGTCGCTGCAAACGAAGGAATAAAACCTCAAACAAAAGAACATTTAATGGCGCTACAGGCAAAAAAAATCAAAAATATAATCATAGTCCAAAACAAAATAGATTTAGTAACTAAAGAACAAGCTCTAAAAAACTACAAGGAAATAAAAGAATTTGTTAAAGAAACAACTGCAGAAAATTCTCCAATAATCCCTATCTCAGCACAGCAAAACGTCAACATAAATAAATTATTAGAAGAACTTTGCAAATTAGAAATACCAGAAAGAGATTTAAAATCAAAACCAATTTTTTTAGTTGCAAGAAGTTTTGATATAAACAGACCAGGAACAAAAATCAAAGATCTAAAAGGAGGGGTTTTAGGAGGAATTCTAAAAAAAGGAAAATTAAAAGTCGGTGAAGAAATTGAAATCAAACCTGGATTAAGCATTAAAAAAAATAATCAACAAACATACCAAACACTGACAACAAAAATTCTATCTTTACATAAAGGAAATAAATCTATAGAAGAAATATTTCCCGGAGCAAGCATATCTATTGAAACAGAACTTGACCCTTTCCTCACCAAAACAGATTCATTAATAGGTTGTTTAGTCTCAACAAAAAATACTCTTCCAGAAATCAGCCATAGTATAAAATTAAAATCAAAATTGTTCGAAGAAGTTTTAGGAACAAAAAAACAAAAAAAAGTCGAACCACTAAAAACAAAAGAACTTTTAATGCTTTCTGTAAACACCACAATTACCGTCGGTACAGTTGAAAAAGTCACAGAGAATGAAATAGAAATCTCATTAAATCTTCCAATAGTTGCGCTAAAAGGCAACAACGTCAGCATCGCGAGAAATATTGACCAACACTGGAGATTAATTGGATTCGGCGAAATTAAATAAATTTATAAACACTATTCCTTTATTTGTCTTATGAAAAAAATATTTTTACTACTCACTTTAACAATTCTATTAATAAATTTGGCATTTGCGATAACAGGTTCTACAATCACAAGTTCTGCAAATAATAGTATTGATTGTCCTCCACTACCAATAAGCCAATGGTGTCCTAATTGTGATGTTGAAGAAAAAGGAAATGATTGTCTGTGTCCTATGACAACAGATGAAAGAGGATGTGGAACTTGGGATTGTGATTCTTGTCAAACTTTAACACAAGCTCAAATACAAAAAGCAATTCAAATAAAAAACAGATTAAGAATTGGCGAAGAAGGGTGTCCTAATGATTGCACCTGCACTGGATCTTCAACAAAATGTCAATTACAAAATGGAGCAAGAGAAATGACAATCAAATCAGGAAATTCTGGGAATATGATTGTACAAGTTAGAGGAGTAGACATGTCAACAAAAGTTGAACTTTATCAATCTGAAGGAGAAGTTTACGGAGT
>CAZGTS010000050.1:0-3899 GCA_964528865.1 Candidatus Woesearchaeota archaeon | reverse complement strand
AAATCATATTTTGAATTCTTGATAATTTAATATCAAAGTCCCGAAGTTAACTACCTGACTTACAAAAATACTTCGAAGAAAGAGTTTTTAAGGTTTATTGTTTAGAAATATTTATGGATTATCATGCAAAAGAGGTTAAAGAAATTTTTAAAGAATTGAAAACTTCTGAAAAAGGATTGACTCAAAAACAAGCAAAAATCAGATTAGCAAAAACAGGATTAAACGAAATATCTAAAAAAAAGAAAACTTCTCAAACTTTAATTTTCCTTAAACAATTTAATAGCCCTTTAATTTACATTCTGTTTGTCGCCATGATTATTTCTTTTATTTTTGATCATATTATTGATGCGTATGTTATCTTAGCTGTTGTTTTAATTAATGCTATCATCGGTTTTGTTCAAGAAAGAAAAGCAGAAAGAGCAATCGACGCCTTAAAAAAACTCGTGGTATCTTATGCAAAAGTTTACAGGGACGATAAACTTTTAAAAATTCCTTCTAAGGAAATTGTTCTTGGAGAGATCATTTTATTAGAAGAAGGAGACAAGATTCCAGCAGATGCTCGTCTTTTTGAAATAAAGAACTTTAGAACACAAGAATCATCATTAACAGGCGAATCATTTCCTGAAGAAAAAAATTTGAAAATTCTTGATAAATCCATTGTTTTATCAGATAGAAAAAATATGGTGTTCATGAGTACTCTTGTTGTTTCTGGACAAGCAAAAGCAATTGTCGTAGCAACCTCAGATAAAACAGCGATAGGCGAAGTAGCAGAATCAATTCAAGAAATAGTCCAGCCAAAAATGCACTTCAACAAAAAAGTAAATCAACTCGCTATGCAAATGGCAATTTTTGCAGGGATTGGAGCAGCATTAACATTTATTATAGGATATTTTTTTAATAAATTAGAATTCTTTGAAATATTCTTATTCACAATCGCTTCACTTGTTTCAGGAATTCCCGAGGGCTTGCCGGCGGTTTTAATTATTGTTTTAGCAATAGGGGCGAGACGCATGGCAAAGAGGAATGCAGTTATAAGGCATCTCCCTGCTGTAGAAACCCTCGGTGTTGCAACAATAATCGCAACAGATAAAACAGGAACACTAACGCAGAATTCAATTACTGTCGAAAAAATAATAACGCCCGACGCTGAATTAAGCATAACCGGCAATGGTTGGGAACCCATAGGAAGATTCTTCCAAAATAAAATTGCAATCAACCCTTTGAAAATATCTTCTATACAAAAAGTATTATCTATTTCTGCACTTTGTAATAAAGGAAATCTCTTAAGAAAAAATGGGGATTATGAAATTGTTGGAGACCCAACAGAAGTTGCATTAATTGTCCTAGCAAAAAAAGCAGGCATGGACAAACAAAAATTATCCGAGGAAATTATAGATGATTTCGCATTTAGTTCAGATTTAAAATTCAGGGCAAGTTTAATTAAAACACCTCAAAATAAAAAACAACTTTATTCTGTTGGGGCTTTTGAAACAATCTTAAAAAATTCTACTTATTTTATTAAATCAAATAAAAAAATAAAATTAGATAATAAAACAAAAGAAAAATTTTTAAAAGATGCAGAGACGTTGGCAAAGAAAGGAATGAGAGTTTTAGCATTAGCCTACAAGGATTTACCTAATTTGACAAATTCTGTTTCTAAAGAGATGGTCCATAATTTAGTTTTTGTAGGGCTCGTTGGAATGAAAGACCCCCCAAGGCCTCAGATAAAAAAATCTATTGAAAAAGCAAGAAATGCCGGGATAAGAATAATTATGAAAACAGGAGACCATAAAGAAACAGCTATTGCAATCGCAAAAGAAATTGGTTTGGCAACAGGAAATGTAAAAGCCCTAACTGAAAATGATTTAGAAGGTTTATCTAAGAATGAATTTAATGATGCTATAAAAAATACAGACATTTTTGCGCGAGTAACTCCAAAAATGAAATCAAGGATTGTCCAATCTTTACAAGAGCAAGGAGAAATTGTTGCTATGACTGGCGACGGTATTAATGATGCTATTGCATTAAAAAGAGCAGACATAGGAATTGCCATGGGAATTATTGGAACCGATGTTGCAAGAGAATCAAGCGAAATTATTTTGGCCGATGATAATTTCACGTCAATAATAAATGCAATTGAAGAAGGTAGAATTGTTTTTCAAAATATAAGGCAAACAAGTTTTTTTCTTGTAACAACAAGTGTTGCTGAGGATGTCACAATTATTTCCTCTATGGCGATGGGATTTCCATTACCAATGCTCCCAATTCAGTTACTTTATTTGAATCTAGTTACAGGAGGAGTAGTTGATGTTGCTCTTGCTATGGAACCTGGCCATCATGATGTTTTAAATCAATCGCCAAGAGATAAAAACGAAAAAATTCTAAATAAAGAGTTAATGCCTTTTCTAATTTTAATGTCAGGATTAATGGTTTTAGGAACAATCCCTCTCTTTAAATATTTCCTCCCTGATTTAGAAAAAGCCAGAACAGTTGCATTTGTTTCAATGTCTATGTTTCAATTGTTCAACGTATTAAACATGCGTTCTTTGAAAAAGTCTTTATTTAAGATAGGAATCTTTTCAAACAAGTGGGTAACTTGGGGTTTAATAGTCACTTTATTAGCGATGCTGGCTGTAATTTATTTGCCTTTCCTTCAAAATATTTTTCAATTTGTTTCATTGAGTTTAGAAGAATTTCTAATAATAAGTTTAATAGCATCGTCAGTGTTTATTGTTGGAGAAATTTACAAGTTTGTAAGATATAGAAATAATTAAAAACCATTTTTTCTTTTTTATTTTATGAACAAGAAATTAGTAATATTTATAACCCTAATAATCTTAATTTTAGTAATAGGTGCATATAAAATGAATAGTTCAATAAAGGTAAAACTTGAAACAAATTACGGAGATATTGTAATTAATCTTTATAGTGATATGCCTATAACTTCTGGAAACTTTAAAAAATTAGTTGAAGAAGGTTTTTACAAAGAGATTTTATTCCATAGAATAATTGATGATTTTATGATTCAGGCAGGAGACCCTCTAACAAAAGATTCAACTAAAAAAGAACTTTGGGGAACAGGTGGTTCAAATAATATTCAAGACGAATTTACCCACGCTGGCGGAAATAAAAATAGCAGAGGAACAATTTCTATGGCAAACTCAGGCCCAAACACTGGCTC
Source organism: Candidatus Woesearchaeota archaeon (assembly GCA_964528865.1). Taxonomy (GTDB): domain Archaea; phylum Nanobdellota; class Nanobdellia; order Pacearchaeales; family GW2011-AR1; genus JAGLYK01. The sequence goes on along the minus strand of CAZGTS010000050.1, from coordinate 718 downwards.
AAGCCAGTTTTTTATAAATTTAGTTAATAATAATTTTCTTGACACAAAACATCCTGCGTTTGGGAAAGTAATTGAAGGCATGGATATCGTCGACAAAATTGCAAATGTTCAGAAAGATGCAAACAACAGACCTTTAGAAGAGGTCAAAATAATTAAAGCAAGTATTTTATAATGAAAAATAAAATAAGGGATAAGAAATGGAAATTCGGGTTCTTAGGTTTTTTAGGATTACTTGGATTCTTAGGATTTATTTCAAGTAATTGGAATTTTCTCAACTTCCTGCATTTTCTTAATTTTTTTCATTTTTTGAAATTGAGGAAGTAGAAAGGTTTTTTAGGATTGGTTTATTTTGGGAAGGATAGGAGGGGAGAAAGGGAAAATTTTTAAACCCAAAATTTTTAAACTCATCTTTCTTTAATATAAAATGAAAAAGAGTGTGATAATTTTACTTGTAGTAGTCTTACTAATTTTTCCATTAGTTCAAGCCCAAACATATTCCGGATTAAACCGATTTGCCGACGACGTAAAATTAGTTTTTTCAGGCGGAGACAATAAAGTTAATCTTGCTTTAGAAATAAGAGAAAAAGAAGTAAACTCTGCAATAGAAAATTTTCAAAATCAAGGAGAAAACAAAGCAATTAAAAATTTAGAAAGAGCAAAAAAGAAACTTCAGATTGTGCAAGAAAAAGTTTCATTAGAAACTTCAGAAGAAATTCAA
>CAZGTS010000049.1:2738-4126 GCA_964528865.1 Candidatus Woesearchaeota archaeon | reverse complement strand
CTAACTCTTCCTGGGCGAGGTTCAAACACGATTCCTTCTTCAAGTAGTTTTTGAACTTCTTGGTTTATGATTGTTGGGGAGATGTCCCGCAAGTTCATAATTACTTTGTCCATTTCAATTCCTCCTACTTCTTCTGCGTTTTTGATTGTATTGAGTATTTTGTCTTTGACTGCGACAATTTGGTCTCTTCCAACAGGATCTGGAGTATTGTTTTTTTCTTTTTCAATTTCAAGTTTTCTGACAAGAAGATATTTTGGGTCTTGTTCTTTTATTATTTCTGGTTGGATATAAGTTTCGTTGTTCCAGTTTCTCAGAACTCCTACAACTAAAACTGTTTGTCCTTGAGAAACTTCTTTGAATTTTTCCACATCATCTCCAAAGAATTTTAATTTTATCTGACCTGAACCATCATCAAATGTTAATGAAGTGAATTTTGTTTCCCCCTCGCTGTTGTATTTTTCAACAATGTTGCCGATTACATTTACTCTGACAATTTTTTTATTTCCTAATTCCAGATTTGAGAATCTTTCTCCTTCCATTATTGGTTTTCCCATTAAGATATCTCCGATTCTTAATTTAAATGCAATGTTTCGTTTGAATTGTTGTTGTTCTCCAACCATGATTAGAAGAAATAATTTTTAGTTTATAAATTTTTATGGTATGTGAGGAGATTTGTGAGGTTTGTATATATTTTAGAATAATTTATAAAGTAATTAGATTATTAATGAATATGAAAGAAAAATTTGCTATTTGGAGTTGGATTTTGCCTCTTGTTGGATTTATTTCTTTTTTTCTAGTTGAAGCAATTTCTGGAAATGATTATTCTCGATTTGGAATGGTTTTTATATTTATTTTAGTTTTTGCTGTTTTATCCTTAATTGGTTTAATTTTTGGAATTATTTCTGTAAGAAGAATAAAACAGGATTCTATGTTAGAAGGAAAAGGGCATGCAATTTTTGGAATTGTTTTAGGAGGGATATTTTTTTGTATAGGCCTCTTAGGGATTTTTAGTGGTTTGTTTGCTTGATTTTTTCACATCTTCTGAACATATCCTCTTCTTGGTTTGAAAATAATGCTGTTTTTTACAAGTTCATTTATTGCATCGTCTAATTCTGTTTTTGTTAACTTGTCCCCGATTTCTTTTTCAATTTCTTCAATAGGAATTAATTTCCCCATTTTATCTTCAAGTTCTGTTATCAAGTCTCTCACAATAAAAACTTTGTTTCTTTGTGAAGCTGTTCTTCCTAAGGTGATTTTGTCAATGTCAAAAGTTTTTGATTCATAATCATAACCAACTTGAGTTAAATAATATTTTATGATTCCAATTGCTATTCGAGCATCTTCTTTTGTAACTATTTCTCTTAGTTTTACTTTTGCTGAGGCTTCAG
>CAZGTS010000049.1:0-2728 GCA_964528865.1 Candidatus Woesearchaeota archaeon | reverse complement strand
TGATGAAACAGGTTTGTTTCTTAAATCAACATAGAATTTTTTTATTTCTGCAACTGCCTCGTCGCTTAATTGTGGTTTTATTCTTTGTTTGGCATAAGCAATGTACTTTCTAAAGATGTCTCTTGGAATGAGCATGGATTCTCCTTGTTTTCTGTGTTCTAATAAAACATGACTTGCAATTTTGGCATCTTTTTCTTTATCTGGTAAATCTCTTAAGGTAAATATAACATCGAACCTATTGATTAATGTTGGAGGTAAATCAATTTGTTGAGCGATTGATTGGTATGGGTCGAATCTTCCAAATTTTGGGTTTGCTGCCGCGAGTACAGAAGTCTCTGAACGAAGTGTTGCCTGCACATTAGCTTTTGAGATTGTCACAGTTTGTTGTTCCATTGCCTCGTGCATGGCGCTTCTATCACCTGGGTCCATTTTTTCTAACTCATCTATGCAGACAAGTCCTTTGTTTGCTAATACCATTGCTCCTGCTTCTAAACTCCATCCTCTAAGATACTCATCTCTTACAACTGTTGCTGTGAGTCCTGCTCCTGAAGCAGATTTACCTACAACATATCTTCCTTTTGGGGAGATGTTTGCCATGAATCCTAAGGTTACTGATTTTGCTACACCTGGGTCCCCTATTAATAAAATGTGAATGTCTCCTCTGCTTTTTTGCCCGTCTGCGTAAACTTTTTGCACGCCTGAAAATAATTGTAATACTAAAGATTTTTTTATTTTCTCGTAACCCCAAACACTTGGAGTTATACTTCTTGCTAATTTTTTAAATACTTCTGGGTCTTCGGATAATTCTAAAATTTGTTTTTCATCTTCATCACTTATATCTAATTCTTCAAAAGTTTCTTCTAATGGAATTATGTTGTTTACTTCAACAGCTAAAGCAAATCTTGTTGACAAGCCACCTGTTGATAAAGGTACAGGAACTTCTTTTAATATGCCGATGATTTTTATTCGTGCACCTGGAGTTGTTTTTTCTTCCATTTGCGGCTCAACTAAATCTTCTTTCACAAAAGTGTCGATTCTTTTTGGTTGTTCTCCTCCAAAAAGAGATTCAGGTGATTCTTCAATTACTAATCTTTGAGTATCAACCATCTCTTTTGAGATTAATTTAAATCCGCCCCTTCTTCCACACGAGCATCTCGCTGGTTCTCTGAATTTTTTTTCAATTTGTAGAACTGAGATAATTGTCCCGCAACTTGGGCACTCAAATTTCGCATTCACAACCTGAGGCAGGACATCTGAAGCTTGACGAATAATTCCTTCTATTACAATTAATTCATTTAGATGTTTTGAACGAATGTTCCTTATTTTCATCTCTTGTATTTTTGGCAAATTTTTCAATCTTACTCTGGCGTTTTTTACAAGACCTGATTCTTCAACAGCTAATTCAATAATGCTTAAGGTTTCTTCTGGATTTGAAAGTATTTCATCTGCTAGTTTATTTGAGAACTCTGTTAATTTTATAAAATCCAGATAAATAACATTATCTGCTTTTTTCAAGGATTCACCTAATTCTTTTTTATAGGATTCAAAGAAATTTTTTGCTTCAATCATTAATTCCTCATTTTTTGGTCTTGGTTGATTTTCCTCTTCCATATTAAGAAAAAGGAGATAGAGTTTTTATAGATTTATATTAGAACAAGAATATTTTGAGAAGAGAGATTATTTTTGAGTGGTGAAAATTAAATTTTATTTCTTATAATTTTTTAAAGCAGTTTTGACATTTTTTAAAAGTTGTTTCATACTATTTTCAAGTTGGGCTTTGTTTTTTGTTCCTGTGCAAACAAGTTTTCCATTGCTAAAAAGTAGGAATGTTGCATTTGGTTCTATTAGTTTATATACAAGACCTGGAAATTGTTCTGGTTCGTATTCTGTATTTTGCATTTCCAATGCCAAAAAGTTTAAATTGAGTTTAAGATTGATTGTGCCTGAAGCAACAATATTCTGAACAGTTATTACTGGTTTTATTGTTATATTGACATTTATCTTTCTTAATTGTTTTATTACTGCTTCAATTACTTGTCTTACTTGGGAAACGGATTTTGTTCCTGTGCATACAAGATTTCCTGAAGAAAAAACAAGGACAGCTGATTTTGGTTCTTTGACTCTTAGAACAAGACCTGGAAATGTTTCAGGATTGTATTCTGTATTTGGTTGTGTTCTTGCAAGTTTTGTCAATGGAATTGGTTTTCCTAAAGAAGTTGTAGCGACGATATTTTGAATTTTATAGTTGTTTTTGGACTTTTTTTCTACCATATTGGGTTTTTAAATGAAAATTAGTTTATAAATTTACCCGTAATGATAATTTCTTTTTTGTTTTTTAAAATCTTTTTTGATTTCTTCAAGAGTTGCTATTTCTGAAAGTGGTTTGTCTAATCTTAGTGCAGTAAATCTCGGGAATCTTAAAGCAAAACCTGAATCATAGTTTTGGGATTTTTGTATTTCTTGATAAGTTACTGAGACGACAATTTTTGGTTTTATTTTTGTAGTTCTTCCTTTTTCTTTTGTGATTAATGGTTTGAGTAGTTTTGTTAATTCTTCAAATGAAATTCCTTGTTCGGATTTCTCTTTAATTCCTGTGCCGACTTTTCCAAGTTCTAAATATTTTTCATTTTTTTTACATGAAAGTATGAAACTGGATAACCAACCACTTCTTTTCCCTGTTCCATATTCTGCGCCAGTTATTACTAAATCTAAATCTTTTTCTTCAGGT
>CAZGTS010000048.1:0-4391 GCA_964528865.1 Candidatus Woesearchaeota archaeon | reverse complement strand
AAAAACAATTCCTGTGACAATTCTTGAATGTCCTGTGATGAAGATTTTTTCTGTAAGATTTTACAAAGATGGGAAAGTTGTTGATAGTATTTTAGCAGAAAAATTAGAAAAAGAGTTGAGACGGAAAATCAAGCTTCCAAAGAAAGTTCGGAAAATAGACGAGGTGAAAAAAGAATATGATGATGTGCGGGCAATTTTTTATTCTGTTGTGAAAAAAACAGGTTTGAAGAAAAAACCTGATTTGGTTGAGATTGGACTTATAGGAAGTTTAGAAGAGAAACTTAATTTCATCAATGAAAATTTGAACAAGGAAATTTCTGTTTTAGATTTTTTTGAGAATGGGCAACTTGTTGATTTCAGAGGATTGACAAAAGGACAAGGTTTTCAAGGTCCTGTGAAAAGATTTGGAATTAAATTGAAATTTCATAAGTCAGAAAAAGGTCGAAGAAGGCCAGGTAGTCTTGGTCCTTGGCATCCTGCAAGAGTTATTTTTAGAGTTCCAATGGCTGGACAACTTGGAATGTTTACGCGAGCAATTTACAATAATAAAATAATTGATATTGGAAAATCGAATGGCAAATTCAAAAATATAAAAAATTATGGGAATGTGAAAACAGACTATGTTATTGTTCAAGGTTCTGTTCAAGGTCCTGCAAAAAGACAATTAATTATGGCTGCCCCTCTTAGAGTGAGTAAAAAACAAAATAAAAAGAATTATGAATTGGTGGAGTTGAGATGAAAAAAACAACTCAAGAGATAAACTTAGAAAAGTTCATTGAATATAGGTGTATGCTTTTAGAACGTGAAAAAACCGAAGGAATTAACGAAGAAACAAGGAATTGGGCAACAAAACAATATATTAAAATTTGTGGGCAAGTTGAAAAGATTGGAAAAGACTTATCAAATTATCCAAAACCAGAAGCATTATGGAGGATCCAATGAAAACAAAAATTTTAGATATTAATGGAAAAGAAAAAGGAACTTTAAATTTGCCTAAATGTTTTTCCGTTAAAATTCGGAAAGATATTGTTGCAAAGGTTTTAGAGGTGAAGAAGACTCAGCAACCTTATGCTCCGTCGCCTGTTGGAGGAAAACAGCATTCTGCAAGTGGAAAAATAAAACATAGAAGGCATGTTTGGAAAACACATTATGGTCAGGGAATTTCAAGAATTCCGAGAAAAGCGGTTTCGCGAAGAGGGGATAGGTTCAACTGGATTGGCGCGGAAATTTCTTCTACTCGTGGAGGTAGAAGAGCACATCCTCCGAAAATTCTTTCTATGATTAATACAAAAAAGATAAATAAAAAAGAATTAAAAATGGCGCTAATGTCTGCAATCAGTGCTACTGCAAATGGAATTGAAATTGTAAATAGATATGCTACTTTGAAAAATAAAAAAGTTGAAAATGTTCCTTTTATTGTCGAGGCAAAATTAATTTCCTTGAAAACAAAAGGCTTGATTTCAAGTTTGAAGAAAATTTTAGGAAAAGACTTGTTTGAATTGGCTTTGCAAAAAAAATCAGTTAGGGCAGGAAAAGGGAAATTAAGAGGAAGAAAGTATAAATCAACTGCAGGTTTGCTTTTAGTTGTTGGAAAAGATGAGTTATTGAAGACAAATTCTTTTGATGTTGTTGATGCTAAATCCTTAGGAGTTACTGATTTAGCAAAAGGAGGGGTTGGAAGATTGACTATTTATACTGAAGAAGCAATTAAAGAACTTGCAAACAAGTTCACTAGTTCGTCTAAAAGCCAAACTAAAGAACTCGGGGAGAAACTAAAATGAGTGAACAACTTTTACCAATAGTCGTAGATATTGAAACAAGTGGTGGCGGAGTAGCAGAACATGGAATTTGGCAAATTGGCGCTGTTGATTTAAACACAATGGAAGAATTTTTAGATGAATCACGAATTGACGACGAAGATAAAGTTTTAGAAGAGGCGTTAAAGATTACAGGAAAAACAGAAGAAGAATTAAGAGATAAAGAAAAACAATCGCAAAAAAAATTATTAGAGAAATTTTTTAGATGGCTTGAAGAAAGGAAAATGAAAAATCTTTTATGTCACCTTCCTGAATTTGACCAAGGATTTTTGAGACACAAATCAATTAAATATTTTGAAAAAGATTTTTGTTGGCCAGACCACCATAGGACATTTGATATACACACTATTGCTCAGATGAAATTTTTCGAATTGAATGGTAAATTCTTAACTAAAGAGGATAATAATAGTGATATGGGATTAAGAAATATTCTAAAATTTTGTGGAATAAAAGATACTCGGAGAGGAAAAAGAGTTGAAGGAACTCCTCACAATGCACTTGAGGACGCGAAACTTACAGCAGAATGTTTTTTAAGATTAGTGTTTAGAAAGAATCTTTTTGAAGAATATGTTAAATTTGAAATACCAGAGGAGTTAAGAAAATGAACTTAAAACCAATAGTAACTGAAAAAGCAATCATGATAATTGAATCACAGAATATTTTGACTTTTGAAACTGAAAAAAACAATAAAAAAGATGAAATCAAAAAAGAAATTGAAGAAATGTTTGAAGTGAAAGTTGATGTAGTAAGAACACTCATAAGAGATAATAAAAAATGTGCTTATGTTAAATTAAATAAAAAATTTCCAGCTATTGATTTGGCTACGAAATTAGGATTGATGTAAAATGAAAATTATAAATTTTCAAGATACAAAATTTAGGAAGGTTTTTGTATAATGGGAAAAAGAATAATTTCACAAAGACGGGGACGAGGAACTAATACTTACAAAGTTAGCAAGAGGGCTTTTCGGTTTAAGTTGAAATACCCGAAGATGCTTTCTGGAGAAGGAACAGTTACAAAGTTGTTTGACTCTGCTGCACATAGTGCTCCATTGGCAAAAGTGAGTTTGGATTCTGGGAGTTTTTACATGCCTGCATTTAAGAATATGATAGAAAGGCAAAAAATAAGTTTTGATAAAAAAATTGAAAGTGGAAATATTATTAAATTGAGAGAAATTCCAGTAAAAACCCATATTTATAATATTGAATCAAAACCAGGAGATGGAGGAGTTTTTATAAAGAGTGCGGGGAGTTCAGCTGTAGTAAGTAAAGTTGTTGGAGAGCATGTTTTTATTTTAATGCCTTCTAAGAAGGAAAAAAAGTTTCATCCAAATTGTAGAGCAACTATTGGTATTATTGCTGGAGCAGGTAGACTTGATAAACCAATTGTTAAAGCAGGTAAGCAACATCACATTAAAAAATCAAAAAGTAAATTATGGCCTCGAACATCTGCTGTGAAGATGAATGCAATTGACCATCCGTTTGGTTCAGGTAGGGGAAAGAATCCCAAGAGCAAGGTTGCAAAGAGAAATGCACCGCCTGGAAAAAAAGTTGGATTGTTAAGGCCAAAAAGAACAGGTAAGAAAAAATAAAATGGAAATAGAATTTAAGAAAAAACAATTTACATATAAGGGAAAAGCAATTGATGAGTTGAAAACTCTTGAGGTAAGAGAGTTTGCAAAGTTAGTTGGATCTAGACAGAAGAGAACAATTCTTAGAAATTTTCAGGAAATTGAAGATTTTATAAATCGTTCAAAAGTGAAGTTAGATAAATCAAAACCAATAAAAACTCACCAAAGAAGTTTGATTGTCGTTCCTGGAATGATTGGCTGGAAAATTTCCATTTACAACGGAAATAAATTTGTTCCTGTGGAAATTATTGAAGAAATGCTTGGACATTCTTTTGGAGAATTTGCACCAACAAGAGCGAAAATTAAACACGGCAAATCAGGAGTCGGTGCGACTAAAGGAAGTAAACATAAGAGTAAAAAATAAAATGCTTAATACGGAAAAACCAACAACAATTGCACAACAGAAAAAATCTGGGATAGTTAATACTGGGGCAAAAAAGCAATCAGTTCCAAAAGTTCCTATTGACAAATCAAAAACAGATAGCTTACCTGTCAAAAAAGTTGAAAAAACACCAGATACAAAAACAGATGTAAGTGAGGGCAAAACCGAAGTAAAGGAAGGGGGCAAAAAACCTGTTCAAACAAAACCAAAAGTGAAAAAAGATTATGCATTTGTTGATGCTAAGAGTGTTCCAATATCTGCAAAGCATTCAATTGCGATTTGTAGATTTATTAAAAATAAAAAGATTGGGAAGGCAATAAAAAGTTTGGGAGAGGTTCTTATTAAGAAGAGGGCAATTCCAATGAAAGGTGAGATTCCTCATAGAAAAGGAAAGATGATGTCAGGAAGATACCCTCAAAAAGCTGTCGGGCATTTTATCAAATTGTTAAAGAGCCTTGAATCAAATGCTAGTGTAAATGAACTAAACGAACCAGTGATTACTGAAGCAATTTCTAATCTTGCTCAAAGACCTTATGGAAGATTTGGTAAAACAAAAAAGAAA
>CAZGTS010000047.1:0-4488 GCA_964528865.1 Candidatus Woesearchaeota archaeon | reverse complement strand
AAGAGGAACTTTGCCAGACACATTTGATTTAAAGAATCTTCCTTCTCTTAAATGTCAGACTGCAAAATTTTGCATAACAAATAAAGTTTTTGGAAAAGGAGATTGTGAAGAGGAGTTTGGGGATGGAGAGTTTGAGGCTGTTCGGATTGGTAAGGATAAAACAGAAGAGGAAATAAATAGGTTTATTGCAAGAGAGTTGGCGAGTTGTTGGGCAATGATGGGGGAAGGAAAAGTCCAGATTTTTACTAGAGAAAAAACTACAGAAAAGAGATGTTCTGTTTGTTCAAGGATTGCATTTGATAAATCATTGAAAGGAGATTTAGGTGGAGAAGTAAAAGGTTTGGGTAATTATCTTTTAACTCGTGAAGTTCCTAATCAAGATGTTTCTTATTGGGGGTATTTGACTAATGATTTGGATTCTGGAAAATATAGTCAGATAATGGAAGGCTTTTCAACAGAACAAAAAGCAATTGTGTTTATTGAAATTGGAACTTTAAAGGCTTGGTCGTGGTTTTTTCAGCTTCTTGAAGGAGCAGGATGGGGGGCTATTGGTGCAAAAACTGGAGGTGTGGTTGGTTCTGTTTTTGGTCCTGTTGGGATAGTTACTGGAGGGACTATTGGATTAGCTTCGGGAATTATTTTTGGGTGGATTGATGGAGGTAATGTTGGAGAATCAATTGAAGGAAAACCATTTGTTTCTGGACATGCTTTTAGAGATTATAGTTCTGAAGAACTCAAAGATTTAGAATGCAGTTCTTTTGAAAGCATTTCTTAGTTACCGCCTTGCTAAAGCTCCCGGCATACCCAAAAGGGCATTAGAACCTCTACGAGGTGAGAACTTGCTATGTAGGTACTGTCTCACTAAAGTTCCCAGCACGAGAACCTGCTACGCAGGTAAATTTATAATATTGTTTTCTTTTGATAAATTATGGTGATGAATTTTTTATTGAGAAATAAAAAAGTAAGAAGCAAGTTCTTACAATGTTTCCCTAATGGAAAAAAGGGAAGTGATATGCTTTTTCCTCCGTTGATGTTTATTATTTTGAATATTGTATTTTTTGGGATTTTGTTGTTATTTGTGGTTAAGGCGTCTACAGGAGCACTTGTTTATGAACAAGTATATGCAAAGCAAGTGGCGTTGCTGATTGATGAGGCAAAGTCAGAGATGCAGATTCTGGTTGATTTTGAAGAAGGTGTTGAAGTTGCAGAGAAAAATAAAAAGAAAAATAACTTGATTAGTTTAGATAAAGAAGAAAACAAAGTGATAGTGAATTTGGGAAGCAAAGGAGGATATGCTTATAAGTATTTTTCAGATTATGAAGTTAATGTTTATGATGATGTTGATAATAATTTAATAATTATAAATGTAGGTGACAAGGTTTGGCCAGGTGTTAGCAGGCCTGGAGATTTTGATAAAGAGGTTAGTGAAGAGGAGTTTGATAAATCTATTGGAGGGAGTAATTGTGAAGTTTATTCTGAACTTATTTCTAAGTATGCTAAAGAGTATGATGTAAATCCTATTTTAGTTTTGGCGGTTATGATGCAGGAATCTGGATGTAATAGATTAGAAGATAATGGGGCAGATGTTGGTTTAATGCAGATTAATCTAGAATCACATTGTGGTTCTAAAGGTTTGTCTTCTGATAAACAAGGGGAGTGTAGAGAACAATTAAAAGATTCTAGAACAAATATTCGTGTTGGCGCTGAGATTTTGAATAGTTATTCTAAAACTTTTTCCGTGGGAGTTAAGGAAAGTTCAACTTATAAGAATAATGAGAAATTTAGAAAAATTGTTGATAATTGCATTGAAAAATATCCTCACTATGGAAATTATATTTTGTCAGAAGCTATTCTTAGGGCATATAATGGATGGGGATGTGGCCCAGGTATAAATACTAATTATGTTGAAGAAGTAAATAAAAAATATGCGTCACTGAGAGAGGAGGTATCAAATGTTGCTTAAAAATAAAATCGGAGGCGAGAAGTTGTTTTCTATTTGGTGGCTTTTTATAATCACAATAGTTGGGACGGGGATGGTATGGGGGGTTTCAATGTTTTATTCTGCAGAGATTGATGTGAGGAATGTAGAAGCAGAGATTCTTATGGATAGGATTTCAGATTGCCTTTTTGAGCAAGGTATGTTAATTAATAATTTATTGGAAAATGATTTTGATATTTTTCAAGAGTGTAAATTAAATAAGAAAGTTATTGAGAGTGATTTTTATTTTAATGTTTCTATTTTAGATGAATCTGGAAATGTGATTAAAGAAATTGAAGAAGGTGTTCTTACGAATACTTGTAATTCAAAAGATACAGAAGGGTGTGTTTCAAAAGAAAGAGGTATTATTTATGAGCTAAAGAATGAAATTAAAAAAGGGAGGTTGGAAATTTTGACTGCGTCGAATCAAGTAGGCGAGGAAATTTTTCTATTAAAATAATGAGAATAAAAATAAACTCAAAGAAGGCGCAAATAGGAACGACTATTACTTGGGTTGTGGCATTTGTTATAATTTTATTTTTAATGGTCGGCTTTCTTGTGATAACAACAGCTTTATCTGGGAAAAGTAAAACTGAAATTAGTTTTGAAGAAAGTGTGGAAAATTTAGAAAATCAAAGAACGTTGATAACACTTCTTAATTCTCTTGTTGAAGTTGATGGAACTAAAAAGACAGTTTATAATTTAGTGAAAGAAAATGAGATAAATTCTGATGCTTCTGAGATTTTTAAAAAAAGTGCAGATGAATTTATCTCAACAATTTTTACTGAAGATAGTTGGAAAGGAGGAGTTCATCCGTGGTGGATTAGAGTGCAAAAAAAAGAGGAGGAAATTAAAAAGCCGACTACTACCTCTAATTTTCGTGCAGGAGCATTTAACTGCAAACCAGAGGAAGATGTTATTTCAGTTATTAATGTTGGAGATAAAAAAATTGCTCTTTGTGTTTTAAAGGAGTATTACTTAAAATGAATAGACGAGGAAGTATAGAAATAGTGTTGCTGGTTTTGTTAGTGTTGCTTGTGACTTCAGTGGCTTTGTTTAATTTTATTGTTGGTTCTAAATCTATTCAAGCAAATATTTATGATGCCAGATTTATTGAGGGTGTTTATCAAAAACAAGATTTAGCAGAGTTTTATATTCGGCAAGTTGGCGAAGAAGTGATTGCAAAAAATTCTGGAGATTTTAGTGAAAGTTTTAAAACAGAGTTTAGTAAGTATGATTTTGCACCACCCTCAAAGGATGACTCTGGTGAGCCTCTGGCGTACCCCGAAACATCTTTTGAGAAGATGTTTACTAAGGGCATGCAAGAGGATTTGAATGATTTGCAAAAGATTATTAGTGAAGGCGGGTTTAATGTTAGGGAATTGGAACTGACACCCAAGGGTGTACCCTCTGTAGAGGAAGATGTAAATACAGAGGGCAATGTTTTAGAAATTACAATTAATAGTTGGGAAATAAAAGACTTTGCACCCAAGGGTGTACCCTCTGTAGAGGAAGATGTAAATACAGAGGGCATAAAGATTGAAGTTTCTTATTTTCCTAAAATTTCTTTAGAATTTGATTTGAAAAATTAATCTAAGGAAAGTAAATTGAAAATTTTTATTCTTTTGAAATTTTAGTTTCGCACGAAACATTTAAAAATAAGTTTTTCATTTAGAGATTATGAAAGAGGCGATGAATAAGAAAGGACAGATTACCTGGAACCAAATACTTCCTCTGTTAATTGGTTTGGCAGTTGTTTTTATAATTGTTTATTTTTGGTATGGTTTAGGTGAAGCAGGAGAAGATATTACTGGTGCAATTCCAGATGCTGTCGCTTCAAAGGCCCAAGTTTGTAAAAGTGCTTATGCTCCTATTGAAAATGTTGTTGGTTGGTGTAATCCTTCTAAAATTGATGATAATGAATATATGAATTGTAAATATATTCAGACAACTTACGATTCTACATTGGGAGAAGGTTTTGATCCAACTTGTGTTGATAGTATAGAGAAAACTTTTTGTGAACAACTTAAGAATTCACAAGGAGATAAATATGATTCTGAGAAGATTTTTGTTAATGGAGTTAATTGTGTTACGCATAGTGGGTAGATTAGATTTTTCCAACAAAAAATTATAAACAATTAATTTTAAATTATATTATGACAGCAGCATCTGAACAAAGAAATAAGAAGAAAGATAAGAAGAGAGAAAAGAAAAAAAATCCTTATAAGAAAGGTGGGCGGTTTCGGAGTTCTAAAATTAAGGCGTAATAATTATAAAGAAGGTTTTCTTTTTTGTATAATGTACGAAGTGATTTTTTTAATTTGTCTTGCGTTGGTTTGGATTGTTTTCGCGACGATTCAAGACATAAGAACAAGAGAAGTTGCGAACTGGTTAAACTTTTCATTGATAATTTTTGCTTTGGGTTTTAGGTTTTTTTATAGTTTGTTTTCTGAAGTAGGTTTTGGATTTTTTTATCAGGGTTTGATTGGGCTTGGAATATTTTTTGTATT
>CAZGTS010000046.1:0-4678 GCA_964528865.1 Candidatus Woesearchaeota archaeon | reverse complement strand
TTTCTACGTTTGTATTCTTTATGTTAACATGAGATTGTTTCAGAGCGTTTTTAATTCTTTCGCTTGTGTGCGGATTCCCAGTTTGAGGGTCAACAGAATTATTCATCAAAAATTCAACAACTTGTTTGAACCTTTGTTCTTGCTCAGCACTCCTTTGCTCCTGTGTCACAAGAACTTCCCCGTTCTTAATTATTTTATCAATAATTTCTTTAATATCTGTTGTGGCAAATGCACTTTGTAAATCAGCACCAGAAGCAACCTGTCCTTTTTTAGAATCAGTAAAAATCTTGTCTCCCTCAGCTTCGATAAAATCAGATTCACCTTTCTTAAACTTCAAGGCATCATCTAAATCAACTAAAATCTCAAAATTTTTTCCTGTTTGTTTTATTCTTGCTAATGTTTGTGTCATTTACAACTCCTTAATTTTGTCCCCTTCAAGTTTCTTTAATTTACAATCCTCATTTTCAATATAACCCATTTCAAACCTGTCAATATTAAAATCCTTTTCCTGAATCTCTTCAAAAATCTTCAAAGCAATTTTAACACCTTCTTTAATTGTCAAATCTTTTTTATATTTCTCTTTTAACTTATCTCTCAACTTATCATCATTCTCTCCAATAGCATTTGCATAATAAGAAAAGTAGTTTCCTGTAATATCACTTGTATAAAGCACAGCTTTATTATTATTAATTCCTGCAACCATTAATGAAACTCCGAATGGTCTTGCTCCACCATATTGCGTAAACTGCTGTTGCGTACTAGAGATTTCTTTAATTATAAGTTCAGGTTCTATTTCAGAATCATAAGTTATCCTGTGCTGTTGAGCCAAAACCTGCGACCTTTCAATCAAAACCCGTGCATCTGCAATAATTCCTGCAACACTTACAATAATATGGGAATCAATTTCATGGATCTTGTTTGCAGATTCTTGAACAATTAAAGTATCTTTTACTCTTTTATCTGCAATTATAAAAACCCCGTCAGAACACTTCATCCCCACACTAGCACTCCCAAGTCGCACTGTCTTTTCAGCATATTCTACCTGAAGCAAATGACCTTCTGGCGAAAACATTGTCGCAGTTCTGTCATAACCCATTGCTTGATGTTGCATATCTATTGGCATATCCATTTTATTTTGTATAGAATCTTATAATATTTTTTTTCTCTTGTTCGACCACGCTTGGGCGGACGAATGAGAATCTCCGATTCACTTTGTTAAAATTTAAAGAAATTAGCAATTTAAAAGGTTTTTGGTTGGGGAAGTTCTTTTCAAAACATTCTTAAAATCTTAATTTATAATTATTATATGTTTAACAACACAAAAATAAAAAAAAGAGTTGATATAAATGAATTTGTTAAATTCATTAAAGAATATAAAAAAGAACAAATAGAATGCACAGACCATACCTTTTTTAGATTAAGCCAGAAACAAAGGGAAATATTTACATGCGAAGAATTAAAGAAAATTTTATTTGATGAAAAGCCATTTTTAGTTGGAATTCAGCATAATGAGAACTACGCAGTTTTTTATAAATATAAAAATAAGAACATTAGAATAATATTAGGAATAAACTCCCAAAAGATTAATATAGTTACATTTTATTATATTGAACAATGGCAAATACCAAAAATATAAAAGAAAGACATTTAGAAGCAAAAGGAGAAATGGATTATGATTTTGCAAATGATATACTGTTTTTTAAATTAAAAGACAGGGAGTATGATTTTTCCTTAGAATTTTATAATATGGTTATTGATGTTGATAAAGGGCAGTTTATTACAGGAATTCAAATTTTTGATGCTTCTGAATTTTTAGGCATTTCTAAACATAATTTAAGAACAATACCTAAATGGCAATTTAAATCAAGAATAAATCAAGGGGTAATTGAAATAAGACTTTTTTATAAAATAAATCTAAGAAATAAAATTATAGAAAAAACTCCAATAATAATTCAGGAAAACACAGCAAAATTACCAAGTCCGCAGATGGTTGTTAGTGTTTAAGTTTGCATTAAAAAATTCTGCAAGTAATAATTAAAAGGTTTTTGGTATTAAAAAAATAAGAAATTTTATTCTCTGGGTTATTAGTCGGGTTTATTTCTTTTGAAATCTTGCTGCAAATTTTGAAGTTGATTTCTCATTCAAAGCTAATAATTTATTATACATTTTCTTAATTTCCTCTCTGCTTAAATGCGGGTATTCTACTAAGGGGTCTTTCTTAAAAACCCAATCTGAAAAATCATCTTCTTTTACAATTATCTTTCCACCATATTTCTTTAAATCCTTTTCAGCTGCCTTAGTTCCAGGATAAGGAGTAAAATAAGAGACAAATAAATTGCTGATTAATTCTTTTTTAACCAAATCATTGACAAATTCATAAGTTTCATTGAATGTTTCTTGAGTTTCTCCTGGAAGCCCGACCATAAGAAATACATTTAAGTTAATCTCAAAGTCTTTAATCCACAAACAGAAATCCTTAAACTTCTGCAAATTAATATTCTTACCAATATTATCTAAAACTTTTTGTGAGGCACTTTCAAGCCCAACAACAAAATCATTAAATCCTAACTGCTTCATTAGTCTTAAACTTTCTCCATCTATAAAATCATATCTTGTTACAAAATAATCAAAAGAGTATTTTCTCTTAATCTTTTTAGCTTTGATTAAAAAATCTTTAATTTTTTCTGATTTGAGATTTAATGTAGAATCTTCAATCGATATTTTCCCCTTGTAATTTAATTTTGAAAGTTGTTTTAATTCAGTAATTATCTTTTCTGGATTGTGAGACCTTCTTTCACACCCCCAAAAAATTGGAACCGAACAAAAATTACATTTAAAATAACACCCTCTATTAAACACTAAGTTTATCTTTGGAGATTTTTCCAAATAACTTTTTGATAAGATAGAGTAATCTAATGAAGGAATCTCATCTAAATCTCCTAAAGGGGTAAGAACACTTTTCACAATCTTTCCTCTTTTGTCTTTGTATACAACTCCCTTCAAATTCTTTTCAGAACCTTGCAAATAATTTAATAGATTACATAAAGCCCATTCTCCTTCTCTTTGAATTATGAAATCAATTGATTCGTCGCCAATAATTTTCTCTGCTAAATAACTTGAAGGGTATCCTCCTAATATAGTAATAATATTAGGAGAATCTTTTTTAATGGATTTTAATATCTTTTTTGTGTCAGGGAACATTGGAAAAAATAAATTACTAACAGCAACAACATCATATTTCTCCCTAGATATCCTTTTATTTATTCTTTTGATTTTTTCATTTAAATTAGAGATTCCTTCTAAATAATATTCATCCAAACTAAGATACTCTACAAAAAATCCTTTATTTTTCAAAAAAGTTGCTATGCTCAATAAACCTCTGTTAACATACCTATCTTCTGAAAATTGTTCTTGTGTTGCTCCAACATCTAAAAGAAGAATTTTTAGATTTTTTGTTTTCATTTCCATTATAAAGTTATTTTAGTTTAATAAAGTTTACGTTTGTGTTTCATCCCCCAAAATAAATATCCTTTATTCTTTCATCTTTTAATATCTCTTTTCCTCCATGTAAAGCAACCTTACCATCTTCTAAAACATAAGTCTTATTTGCAATATTAACTGCTTGTTTAGCATTTTGTTCAACAATAATAATTGTAACTCCTGTTTTATTAATTTCTTTTATCTTATCAAAAATTTCTCTCATTGATTTTGGGGATAGTCCAAGAGAAGGCTCATCTAAAAGTAATAGTTTTGGACTTTGCATTAAAGCTCTTCCAATTGCTAACATTTGTTGTTGTCCTCCAGATAATGTAAAAGCATAATCTTCTTTTTTCTCTCTTAAAAAAGGAAACTTATCAAAAATCATATTTAAATTTCTTTTAATTACTTCTTTATCTTTAATAATAAAAGCTCCCATTTCTAAATTTTCTTTAACAGTTAAATCAGAAAATATTTGTCTACCTTGAGGAACATAACTGATTCCTTCATAAATTAAATCATATGTTGGGAGTTTTGTTATATTTTTATTTCTAAAATTAATTTCTCCAGAATAAATTTCACATAAGTTAAAAATGCTTTTCAACAAAGTTGATTTGCCTGCTCCGTTTGGACCTATGATAGCTATAATCTGCCCAGGATCTGCCTGAAAATCTATTTCATGAAGAATCTTATTGTTATCATAACCACTCTCTAATTTTTGTATTTGTAGCATAGTATATACTAGCAATGTATCTATATAAATTTTTAGAACAAAGAACACGAATCAAGAATAAAAAAATATGTGGCGTCGCATAAAAAAGTAACTCAATTTTTAAAGTTAATTGGTTCATGGGATTTAGAAATTGAATTTGAAACAGAAGATGAAAATGAACTTTACAAAGCCTTAACAGAAATAAGAAAAGAATTTTCAGACATAATAAGAGATTTTGATATAATTAGAATAACAGAAACTTACAAATATAATTATTTTCCTTTTTGATTAGCTCATTCCCCTAAATAAGCTTCTAAAACTTTTGGATTATGCTTAATCTGTTTTGGAGTTCCCTCAGCAATTATCTTTCCTTCATCTACAACAATAACTCTATCTGCAATACCCAAAGTAAAATTCATATCATGTTCAATTAAAAAAATAGTTTCTCCTTGTTTTTTTAATTGTAATAAAATCTTTGCTATCTTTTTT
>CAZGTS010000045.1:0-4822 GCA_964528865.1 Candidatus Woesearchaeota archaeon | reverse complement strand
AATGAACAGCAGATTAAACAGAAAAACCTTGCAGGTTTTTCCCAAATTTTTTCTTACAGAAAAAACTCTCGAGCATTCCGCAATTTTTCCAGCTCTGACTTCGTCGAGGGAAAAATTACTCCACCTCGAGCCCTTCGGGTTGTTTAATCGCGATGTTATATTCAATCGTCGTGTAGATTTATTAAAAGAGGGGTTATCGTTGCCATCCCTTCGGGATATTTAGTCAAAACCTTCGGTTTTGAAATTTATTAGATGATATTTTTCCCACCCCAACAAATAGAAAATTTATTAAACTTCAACTTCATTAGAAGTCATAAATAGGTTTATAAAATAGTTATATCCCTAAAAAGAGATGAACAAACATGACAAATAAAATATTAACCAGTCTATTATTATTAAGTTTAATTTGCGTTGTTTTGGTCGGAGCTGAAACAAATAGTACTTCGCAATCTATAACAAATCAACAAATTGGAACAGATGTTATAACAACTCCTGTTTGCAATGAAGGAACACCATCTTTTTCTATTACTCCTTTAATTAAAACAGGCCTTGCAGGAAACACCTTAAATTACAAATACACCCTTGAAAATGATAATGCTGATTGCAATCATAGATGGTTCAGCTTAGTCATATCTACCCCAAGAGTTATCCCAACCAATATGACTTTAGAATATTGCCAAGATAATTTTATGCAATGTCAATTTACAACATCAAGTTGTTTAGATGTTACTACAGAACAATATCCGTCTGGTTGGTGTGGTTCAATTTTCAAATTGGAGTCAGGAGAAAGTGCTGTATTTTCTGTTAATTTAACTTCCAAAAATAATTGGCCAGAAGGAAACTATATAATATATCAGCAGTTCTATTATAGTCCTCCAGGTCAGGAAGGAGATATTGATTTCTCTCAAAATGAGAGATTAAACTTTACTTATAAAATTTCTCAAACAAGTTCTTGCAAGGTTGGTTGTACTTGTGATTCTGAAGGGAATCTTATAACTTGTCAAGATGTCGTTTGTCCTTCTAGTTGTATATGTAATGGAGACACAATTACTTGTCCAAGTGAACAGCAACCAACAGTCACAACAAAAGTCCAAGGAAGTACATCATCAACTTCAACTCAAGGAGAAACAAGAACGACTTCAACCATTTCCTTATCAAAAGTAGGAAAAGATAAGACCTCTATTCAAAGTGGAAATATCGAAGTAATTACATCTAAAAAAGTGTCAGTTACAAATTCAAAACTTACAATACATACATCTTCTGGTTCTACTAAAGAAATAAAAGTTATGCCTGAAGAAATTTCTGAAATTTTAGGAACAAGTTCTATTGAAACTATAGGATTAGAAGAAGAATCTGAAAAAGCTGTTTATTCTGTGTCAGGCAGTAAGAAGGGAAAAATAATTACTATCTTTCCAATAGAGATGAAAATACAAGCAAAAGTTAATGCAGAAACAGGCGAAATAATCTCACTAAAAAAACCTTGGTGGAGTTTTTTAGCTAAAGAGGAATAAATTTTTTTCCACCCCAAAAATAGTATTTTCTTTTTTAGAAAAAAAGAAACAAAAAACAGTGAAGGACAGCCCCCTAAAAAAATAAAATATATACACGACAACTCTTCGGGTTTCTGCTTTGCCGACCGTTGCACTAAAAATCAATCCTTCGCAGAATTTAACCGCTATTAAACGGTTCCAAAAACTTTATTTCCTTCCCAAAAACTTTAAAAAAACAATTCTATTTTTAATCCTATGAAAAAAAATATGGTAACAGCAATAATTGTTCTATCAATAATTATTTTTTCAATCTGGGCTATAACAAAAGATAATCCAGATGTCAGCGAAGAATTAGCAAAATGCATTGGAGAAAATTCAGTGCTTTATGTAAGAACAGGTTGCTTTGCTTGTGAAACACAAAAAGATTTATTTAAAGAAAATTTAAAACATTTACAAATAGTTAATTGCATGACACAAGCCCAAGAATGTATAAACCAGGGAGTTTCTTCTGTTCCAACTTGGATAATTAATAACAACAAATATGTTAGTGTTCAAACTATTGACAAATTAAAAACTCTTACAGGATGCTGATGGAAAATTTATTAACAAAAATAACAACACTTGCATTAGCCGACGCTGTTAATCCTTGCGTCATTGCTATACTAACAATTGTTCTAATAACAATCCTAATACAAAATCCAGAAAAAAAGAAAAAAGTTTTGCAAGTTGGTTTAGCATTCACCGCCGCAATTTTCATAGGATACTTATTTTACGGTTTAATTTTAATACAGATTTTCAAAACCTTCACAGAATTCACAAGTTCATTTTCAATTTATCTTTACAAAGGTTTAGCAATCTTCGCAATGATTCTCGGAGCACTTAATATCAAAGATTATTTTGATTATAAACCAGGAGGCATCGCAACTGAAATGCCAATGTTCATGCGTCCGCACGCTAAACTCCTAATCAAAAAAATAATTTCTCCAGCGGGAGCATTCTTCATCGGAATCTTTGTAACAATCTTCTTACTCCCCTGCACAATCGGACCTTATATTATCGCATCCGGACTACTATCAGGAATAACATTCATAAAAACAATTCCATGGCTTCTCTATTACAATATTTTATTTATCCTTCCAATGTTAATTATAATAGGTTTAGTTTTTGGAGGATTTTTTGTTGTAGACGAAGTCTCAGGCTGGAAAGAAAGAAACATTAAATATCTCCACTTAATCGCGGGAGCATTATTATTCTTAGTTGGATTAAGTTTGTTAATGGGTTGGTTGTAATCAATAACTAGGCATCATTTCATTATGCCCAAACTGCACAACCAAATCTACTTTTATATCTTGCCCCAAAGATTTAGGGGTCTGCTTGCAAACATTGTCCATATAACAGGTTCTTGCCTGTGCAACAGGTTTTGTGCCGGGAGCCTTCTTGGCGAGGCGGTATTCTCGTGCCATTTTCTTTGATATGCCGGGAACGCAGTGAAGCGGTATACACCCGGCGGTGCCAAGATTTGGCGTATCACATGCACCAAAACAATCTCCAAGCCAAATCAAAAATATAACATCTGTTTTCTCTTCCAAATAATCAACAACAGCAGTTGCATAAGGCTTTAATCCGTCGGGAAACTGCAACAAAACCAACTTCTCCCCTTTAGGAAGCGATTTAATTTCTAAAACAACTTTTTCCAATTCTAAATCATATTCCTTAGATAATTCATTAATTGTTTTTGTCATAATAAGTTATATAATTACCAACCCTTTTTATAATTTTTTGGGGGTAAGAAAGTTTTAAATAGTATAAATTTCTTATTATTTTGTCTAACTTCGGTTGGATAAGAGGGTTAGGACTTCGGTTTTGGCCCTTTTTATTTTCTTAAATCTTAATCAAAAACCTTTTAATCTAATTTCCTCTAATTCTTCTATGAAAATACGCCAACCAATTGTAACTGTCTGCGGACATGTTGACCACGGAAAAACTTCAATCCTAGATTGTCTTAGAGATAGCTGTGTCCAAGAAGCAGAAGCTGGAAACATTACTCAAAAAATCTCATTCACATCTTACCCAATGGACCAACTAAAAATCGCCTGTCCTTTAATTGAGAATTCAGGAATAAAATTAAACATTCCAGGATTTTTATTTATAGACACTCCAGGACACGCAGCATTCACAAATTTAAGAAAACGCGGCGGTTCATTAGCAGACTTAGCAGTTTTAGTCATTGATATAAACGAAGGAATAAAACCACAAACAGCAGAAGTAATCCAAATCTTAAAACTAAATAAAACACCATTCATAATCGCACTAAACAAAATCGACAACATCTCAGGGTGGAGGTCTCCATCTAAGCCAACATATCCATTGGTCATGCCTGTGGGAAGGAATTCAAATCAATCACTACAACAAAGCATAGAATCTCAACCACAAAACATCAAACAAGTTTTCGATGAAAGATACATGACACTAATCGGTTCTCTAAACAGCCACGGATTTGAATCAGACTTGTTTTACAACATAAAAGATTTCACAAAAAAAATTGCACTAATCCCCTGCTCTGCAAAAACAAAACAAGGAATTCCAGAATTAATCATGATGCTCTGCGGAATAAGTCAAAAATATTTAACAGATAAATTAAAATTAGGAAAAGAAGCAAAAGGAATCATGCTTGAAATTAAAAAAGAAAAATCCACAAACTACATCGAAGCAATTCTCTACGATGGTGAGCTCTCAAAAACAGAAGAAATAGCAGTCGCTGACTTTAGTGGAAACCTAATAATCACAAAAATAAGGGTCCTTGAAGAAATCCAACCATTAAGTGCGAAATTTAAACCAATTAAAAAAACCCATGCATCAACAGGACTAAGAATGCAACTAATAGAAAAAACAGAGATTTTGCCTGGAATGCCTTTTGTAAGTTTCAGTGGAGATAAAGAAAAAATCAAAGAAACATTCAAAAAAGAAATCTCAGAAAATATTAAAACAGAAAAAAAAGGAATTATAATAAAAGCTGACTCCCTCGGAAGTTTGGAAGCCTTACTAACTTTACTAAAAGAAAATCATATTCCTGTGGTAAAAGCAGGGATAGGAATTATAGATAAAACAGACATAATTTCAGCAAAAGCAAATCTCGAAATTAATGAATTGGATGCTGTGGTTGCAGGATTTAATGTAAAGATTAAAGATGACGCAAAGCAACTTTAAAAAGAAGAAAAAATAAAAGTAATGACTGAAGACGTCATCTACAAACTTATTGAAAATCTCTTAGAAGAAAGAAAGAAAAAAGAAAAAGAAATTGAAAAAAGAAGATTAATGGAACTTGCAACATT
>CAZGTS010000044.1:0-4896 GCA_964528865.1 Candidatus Woesearchaeota archaeon | reverse complement strand
ATAAACTTATCTTTAATTAAAATCAAATGAGGTTAAAATGAAATTATCATCACTTAGAGTTTTAGAATTAAACAAAAAATATAATTTAATAGAAGGGCTTTCAAAAGGACAATTAGAAAATCCAGAAGGGGTTGAACTTGAGTTGAGGGTTGGAAGAGTTGAGAAAATTATTGGACCAAGTTTTTTAGGTGTGACTAAAAGGAGCTCTCCTAAAACAATTTTAGTTTCAGATATTGACACTGATGGCAATAAAAAAATAGTCATGAAACCTGGAGATTATTTCCTTGTTAGAACAATTGAAAAAATTAATTGTCCGTCTGAAAAAATTACATATGATTTTAATTCTATTCCAGGATATATTATCCCTGATATAAAACCTAGAGTCTCTCTGCAACTTGGAGGAATTAGTCTTCATTGTTCGACGACAAATCCAGGATTCAACGGACTCCTTAAGTTTGGATTAAAAAATAATAGCAATTATGATTTTGATTTTGAATTAGGTGCAAGAATGTTTAAGATTTATTGGGAGCCAGTTCTTGGCGAAATAAAAAGAACTTATGAAGGACAGCATCAAGGAGAAAGAATAACAAGTCAAGGAAAAAAGGAGACACAGGTTTAAAATGAGTAATTTTAAAGAAGAAGTGATGGAAATGAGGTCTCAGTTAGCTAAAAAATATGGACCTGATGAAGTTGGTGAAAAACCTTTGATTAGCATTATATCACCTAATCTTAATAATTTGTATTTTGATACTATCATCAATGAACTTAAACATGGAAGAATAAATCATGTTGATTTTGGGAGTTTCGATGGCTCGTATAGATTGGAATTTGATAAAGCCAGTTTATGTGTGCTCCATCCAACAGCTCGTCCTTTAGCACCGATTCCAAGAGAAGGAATTACTGTAACAACAAATGATGATAATATAGAAGATTATTTTCAAAATTATATTCTTGACGGCTCACTTAAACCTAATGAACATTACAAATATAGTTCGTGGATTGTTGGAATACCACAAGACCAACCCTTAATGTCAAAAGGAATCCCAAGGGGGACTCATGAGAATCAATTAGAAAATTGTGTGAAGCATTTTGTAGAAAAAGGTTATAGTAATAATCATTGTGCAATACCAATTGGAGGACCTGAAAGCCTTAAAAGGTATTGGTGGAAATATGAGAATGAAACAGAAAAAGGGAGTAGTGAGTGTTTAAGACAAATTATGATGTATATTAAAGACAATAAATTAGATATGCATACATCATGGAGGTCTTGGGATTTGTTTGCTGGTTTGCCTGAAAATCTTGGAGGAATGACGCGTCTTTTAGAATATACAACTGAATGGATTAATGCAATAAAAAAACCAGAGCAATCTGAAGTTAAACCAGGAAAACTTTATGCAGAAAGTCCGGGGCTTCACATTTATTCTCATAATTTAGATATAGCAAAAATATGGGCTAATATAGATTAACTAAAATTTTATAAATAATTGTAATTTTTATGGTAAATGAATAACAAAGAAATTTTAAAATATCATAAAGGTGAAAAAATTGGAACTGTTGTGAAGAAAGAAATTAAAAATCAGGAAGACCTTGCAGTAGTTTATACACCTGGTGTTGCAGTGCCTGCCTTGGAGATAGAAAAAAATCCTGAACTTGCTTATGATTATACAAACAAGAGAAATAGCGTTGCTGTTATTACAAATGGGACTGCGGTTTTAGGTTTAGGAGATATCGGGGTTCTGGCTTCAAAGCCGATTATGGAAGGTAAGTGTATTTTATTTAAGAAATTTGCAGATGTTGATGCTGTTGATGTTTTAGTTGATTCTAAAGATCCAAAAGAGTTTATTGAAATTGTGAAAAAGATTTCAAAGACTTATGGAGGAATTAATTTAGAAGATATCAAAGCACCTGAGTGTTTTGAGATTGAAGAAGAATTAAAAAAGAGTTTGGATATTCCTGTTTTTCACGACGACCAGCACGGCACTTCGATTGTTTCAAGTGTTGCACTTTTGAATGCATTGGAAATTAATAAGAAGAAAATTGGGGAAATAAAAGTTGTAGTAGTGGGGGCCGGTGCTGCAGGGATTACATGTGCAAAACTTTTTTTAAAATTAGGTGTTAAAAAAAAGAACCTTGTAATGTTTGACAGCAAAGGCGTGATTTCTAAAGAAAAAGAATATAACAAATACAAAAAAGAATTTTCTGTTGAAGAAGATGTTTCAATGGAAGATTCAATTAAAGACTCTGATGTTTTTTTAGGGGCTTCTATTGCGAATATTTTAACTTCTAAAATGTTGGACTCAATGAAGGAGAATCCAATTATTCTTGCAATGGCGAATCCAGATCCTGAAATAGATTATGAGCTTGCAAAAAAAACTAGGAGAGATGTTATTTTAGCGACAGGAAGAAGTGATTATCCTAACCAAGTTAATAATGTTCTTGCGTTTCCGTTTGTTTTTAGAGGAGCATTAGATGTTCGTGCAAAAGAGATTAATGAAGAAATGAAAATTGCTGCAGTTAATGCAATTGCGAAAATTGCTAAAAAAGATGAAAAGTTTGGGAAGGATTATCTTGTTCCCGAAATCTGGAATAAAAAATTGCTTTCAGAAGTTTCTTTTGCTGTTGCAAAGGCTGCTATTGATTCTGGTGTTGCGCGAAAGAAGATTGATTTAGAAGAGTATAAGAAAAATTTAGAAAAGAAAATTTTATAAATCCTCTTTTTCTTTTTCTTTTTATGGTAACGGAATTAACAGGAAATAATTTTGAAGATTTTATTAAAGAAGGTGTTGTGCTGGTTGATTTTTGGGCGTCTTGGTGTATGCCGTGTGTTATGATGGCGCCAATATTTGAAAAAGTTGGAGAGAAATTCACAGGGAAGATAAAATTTGGGAAAGTGAATGTTGAAGATAACCAAACACTTGCGCAGAAGTTTGGTGTTAGTTCTATTCCTAATTTTATTTTGTTTAAAGATGGAGAAGTTGTTGAGCAGATTATTGGTGGGATTTCTGAAGAAGAATTAAAAAATAAGTTGGAGAGATTTCTATAAAGTGAAAAGAATAAAAGATATTAAAAGATTAGAAGAACTTGCAAAAGAAAAAGGATATACTAATTTAGGATGGTTTTCTCCTCCAGATTTAATGAAACAAACTGGAAGATTTATGTTTGAATTTGAAAAAACAAAATTTGTTTTATATGGATGTCCAAAAGATTATGATGGGTCTTATTCAGATTATAAAGAAACAATAATAGCACAAATTATGGATAAAACAAGATTAAAAATTAGAGGGTATAAATGGACAAATACTGGAACCCAAGTTAAGAAGTGGGTAATGGAATGATAACAAACATTTTTTAAACTAATTCTCTTAAATACCTCAATGGCTGGTAGCTTAACTCCTTCATTGGAAAGCTGTTATGAATAATTTTAATTTCTCACTTCCCAATAAACTCTGTTCGTGACCTCGCACGGCTTATTAACATTTGATTACTGCCTGCCACGAAATCACTCAACCTGGCATCCCGTCTGAACAAAACATTTATATTGTCTTACAATTTCGACAATATATGGCTCCGTAGCTTCCCACAGGGATGACCTGCCTTGCAGGCCTCAGCCTTTAAGTTGCTTCGCAGTCGCTAAAAATGGCTCCGTAGCTCAGCCTGGCAGAGCACTGGACTTTTAAAGAACAAGACAAGCTTGTCCATTTTTCCTTTTTGGAGAAAAGAAGAAATCCAGGTGTCGAGGGTTCAAATCCCTTCGGGGCCATTTCTAATTATATATTATTACATATATCTTATTTTTCAGTACAAGTTGGTAGTGAATTTACCTACGGGAAAGTTTATATAAAAAGAAATTTGAGAAAAGTTATGGAAAATGAAAAACCATTGTATGCAGTATATATGAAAAGATCAGGAAAAGAAAAATTTATGACAGAAGAACATCCAACTTCTTTTTCTAAAAGAAATTTAATATTTTGCTCAAGTAATAAAGAGCAATTAACAGGATACATAAATGTTTTTCATATTCCTTTTGATACAGAGAAAACAGATTATTCTCTAATAGACATACAACCTCTTATTAATAAAAAAATTATATCTAGAAAAAATTTAGCAGATATAACTGAATCCTGGGCATTAAGTAATTTAGAAATAATGAGAGAACCTCTTTCCCCTCCAAAAAGATATAATGGGGCTTTTGATGGATTTAATTAAAAATTTTTAGTTACTCCCTCTACTCTTCCGGCGTGGGCGTAAAATCTCTAAAAACATAACACCCCACCTACTTTACTTTTTGTTAGGTTCCATTCGGGGCCATTCTACTTATTGTGCAAAGCCTCCAAAAAGGAAAGATTTTTAAACCAAAATCTCCATTTTTTTATTATTATAAAGTTGTTAAAGTTACTTAGTAACTACGTAATTCCTACCATGCACATACTCCAACCCAAACATTCTAAATTAACTGATAAAGAGTCTGAACAATTATTGTTAGATTTAAATGTTTCTAAGGCGCAATTGCCAAAAATCCTTTCAACCGACCCTACTCTCCCAGAAAATTGTGTTCTTGAAGACATAATTAAAATAAAAAGAAAAGAAGGGGACTTCTTTAGGGTTGTTGTATAAAATGAAAATTTTAATTTTTAATTTCCTCGTTAGACTGCGAATACAAAATTTAGGAGATTTTGCATAATGGAGCAAAAGAATAACCATTTGATTGTAAAGAGATATTTAGAAAATCATTCTTTGGTTGAATCAAATATTACTTCTTTTAATAATTTTATAGAAAGCCGAATGCAAGAAATTGCAAATGAAATTTCAGAAACAATTAACAATGAAGATTTTGAAATAACATTAGGAAAAATTAATATTGGAAAACCAAAAGTTATCGAAGCTGATGGAAGTTCT
>CAZGTS010000043.1:0-5029 GCA_964528865.1 Candidatus Woesearchaeota archaeon | reverse complement strand
TTTAATTTGGAGAACATGATTAAATTAATAGGGAGAGATTTATAAATATGTTTGATTTAATTTTAATGAGATGGTGAATTATAATATTTATGTGTTTAGGCATGGAAGAACTGAGTTTAATGTTAAAGGGTTTTTTACTGGGCATAAGCATACTCAGCTTACCTGGCGTGGAAAAATGGATGCGAAGAAGGTTGCAAAATTGTTGAAGAGTAAGAAGTTTCAGGTGGCTTTTTATACGGTATTGCCTCGTTCTAAAGAGACGTTGAATTATATTCTGAAATATCATCCAGAATGTAAAAAGATTCTTATTGATAATAGAATGATTGAACGAAGTTATGGGGATTTAGAAGGGACGACCCATAAGGAGTTTATTAAAAAAATTGGTAAAAAATCTTATGATTTAAGGGTTGAAGGAGATGCTATTGAAAATTTAAATCTAAAATTTAGAAAGAAAGTAGAGAAATTTTTAGGAGAAGAAGAATATAAGGCAATTCATAGAGGATATAATGTTGCGGCTCCTAATGGTGAGTCTTTTGAAGATGTAGAGAAGAGGGTGAAGAGTTTTATTATTTATTTAAAAAAGTTCATTAAAAAAAATAAAGTTAATGTCGCTATTTCTGCCCATGGAAATTCTATAAGATTATTTAAGATGATTATGGAAAATACTTCTAAGGAAGAAGCAATTAAATGGTTTATTCCTTATGATAAAGTTTTTAAGTATGAAGTGAATATTTAATATTTATTGTGTAGGTCTTATTGAACATAAATTTTTATAAAGATGTTAGTTTTTATTTAGATATGAAAGGGATTTTAGTGATAATTGACGGTATGGGCGATTTACCTTGTAAACAACTTGGAGATAAGACGCCGTTGGAATCTGCGGAGATGCCGAATTTGGATTTTTTAGCCACGAGAAGTGAGATTGGTTATATGTATCCTGTTAAGCCCGGATTTACACCTGAATCAGATGAGGCAATTGTTTCTATTTTTGGTAATGATTTGATTTCAAGTACAAGAGGGCAATTAGAAGCAATAGGTGCGGGAATTAAACTCACCAGAGGGGATTTGGCGCTGAGAGCTAATTTTGCTACAATTGATTCTTTTAAGAAAGGAAACGTAATTGATAGAAGGGCAGGGAGGACATTGACAAATGAAGAAGCAAGTATTTTAGCTAAAGCTTTGAATAAAATAACTCTTCCCTTCAAATTTGTTTTTGAACCAACTATTCAACATAGAGGGGTCTTAGTTTTCAGAGGAGGGTTTTCAGATAATATCCTTGGAAATGATTTAACATATCTTCAAGGAAAATTTAGCGATGCAACTAAATTGGGATTTTCTAAGGCTTTAGATGATGAAGAGAATTCTCAATATACGGTAAATGTTTTAAACGAATTCTTAGAAAAAGCTTATGAGGTTTTAGATAAGCATCCTGTTAATGAAGAAAGACGAAGAAGAGGTTTACTCCCTGCGAATTGTCTTTTTGTTAGGGGTGCCGGAATAGAACCACCTAAATTAAAACTCTATAAAAAATGGATTTCTATTTCCTATATGCCTATGGAAAAAGGATTCTCAAAAGTATCTGGAATGAAAAATTTTTCGTTTGATTATCCTAAATTAAAAAGTTTTGATGCTTATGAAAATCTTTGGGATGGTTTAAAAAAATCATGTAAATTTTCAATTAAGGTTTTAAAGAAGAACCATAAAAAAGTAGATTATGCTTATGTCCACATAAAGGAAACAGATTTCCCTGGGCATGATAATAAGCCGATTGAGAAGAAGATGATGCTTGAGCATATCGATAAGATTTTATTTAATTTTTTGAGGAAGTTTGCGCCTAAAAATAAAATTAAAGTTGTTGTTACAGCAGACCATTCTACTCCTTGTAAACTTAAATTGCATTCTTCTGATCCGGTTCCTGTTTTGTTTTATAATAATTCAATCCCAAGAGAAAAGCAATTTAATGAAAAAGAGGCAAGGAAAGGAAAGTTTGGGAGAATTTTTGGTAAGGAACTTTTAGAGAAGGTTGGATTTCTTAAATAGAATTTTATAATAACAATCATTAAAAATCCTTAATACGTGTTTTTTTCATGATAATTTACAACGACATCCACGAAGCACGAAAGAACCTAAGCGGTTCTTCCCTACCAAGGGACCCCTTTTTCTGGGGGCTAGAATTTCCTTTCTTGTTCCGGTGGGCAACTTCTTTAAGAGCCTCCGATGGAAGTTGCGTAAACGCTTTGGGAGTAATAAAATGATAACATATAATGACATTTACGAAGCAGCAAGAAAAGAAAGATATTCTAAGCAGTTGCAGAAATTGACTGAAAAATTTATTTCTGATTTTTCTAATTATTTGAAAGAAAAGAAAGAGGTTGCTTCTAAAGAAGATGATATTTTTTCAGAAGTTATTATTAAGACCAAGAAACAACTTGAAAATGCAGTGACCTTGTTTAAGGAGCTTATGTTGAGGAGAAGGAAGAAAATCCTTGATTTGATTTTAATTGCTGCTGAAACAGGGATTTCAAAACAGGATTTTGAGAATATGTTGAAATTTGAAAAAGAATTTTTTGATAATTTAATGAAATGTATAAATGCTTCTGATAAGAGCCTTAATGAATCTTTGAATGGGAAAAAAACAGATAATAAAAAGAATGAGTTAGTTTGTTTTTTAGAGAATGTTGAAGAATTTATTGATTTGGATGGTGAGAAAATGGGTCCTTATGAAAAAGGTCAAATTGCTAATCTTCCAAAAGAGATAATTAATATTTTAATTGATGGAAAAAAAGTTGAAAAGATTGATTGATTATTTTCTGAATATTTTTTTGAAACAATTGGTTAAATTTATTAACTCTGAAGCTTTTCTTTTTTTATGAATGTTTTAAGTAGAACAATAACAGGGTCAATTGCCATCTTTATAGGAGCGGTTTTGATAGTTCTTCCTTTATTTTTGTTAAAGAACGCAAGTTTTTTTATATGGATTTATGGAATCCCTATTTTTATCATAGGAATTTTTATTTTATCTAATAAAAGAGAAGATAAAATTGAAAAAATTAAACTCAGGAAGAGAGACCATAGGCCTCTCATTGCGTCATTTACGACGCTGTAAATTAAATGACACAGAGGAAAAAGAAATGACAAATATAATTATAACAACAGGCGAAGAAATTCCTGGGAAAAATGTGAAGGAAGTTTTAGGAGTTGTTCGCGGAAGTACTGTTCGTGCGAGAAATATAGGAAGAGATATTGGTGCTGGATTAAAAAATTTTATTGGTGGGGAGATTAAGACTTATACTGATATGATTTCGCAGTCAAGGGAAGAGGCTTATAATAGAATGGTTAATGAAGCAATTGAAAAAGATGCTGATGCGATTATTGGGATGAGGTTTATGACGTCAATGATAATGCAAGGTGCATCTGAAATGTTGGCTTATGGAACTGCAGTAAAGTTGAAGTAAATTTTGGAAAGTAAATTATAAAATTTTCATTTGCTCGTCGCAGTGGCGTTAAACGAGAGAGATTCCTTTATTTCCCACACGCACCTACTTATGGCGTTCGCTTTGTTTACAGATAAATGCAAGTGCGAATGCTCCTCATCTCCTAACTTCGCACGAAGTTTCTTTTGGATTATTCTTCTACCATACCACAGGCATGATCTCTTCGAGGCCTCGAAATTGCCCGACCCCCGAGAAGAAATATTAAAATTTACATGACTTAGAATCAATAACTGATGCTATCTAAAGATAGCATAAAGCCTGCGGAGGGATTCAAACCCCCGACCTATTCCTTACAAGGGAATTGCTCTATCACTGAGCTACGCAGGCAAATCAAAAGAACCTTGCAGTTTTTTTGTATTTTCCTTTTTGTTCATTGGCGATTTCTCTATTGCAATCAGATGGAAATCGCATATCAAGATTAGAAGTAGATATTTTAAAAGGTTTGTTATTTTTCCTTAGCTTCAAGAACTCTAATTTCACAAAACGATAATGGATAAATTTTTTTTAATTTTAGACTTAGAGGTTTTTGTATTTGGTTTTTTAATAAATCTTGAAAAATTGTTTCTGCATTTTTATCTTTAACATATTTTATTAATTCTTCTTTTGCTTTTTCTCGAAGGGCTTTTCTAACTGCTTTTGAAACTTTCCGTCTTGTGATTAAAAAAGGTTTTATTCTTAATTGAAAATCCTCGCAATCAACAGAAAATGAATCTTCAACATAGTTTGTCCCTTTTCTCACCATTCTTTTTAGATAAGAAGACATTAATCTTATCTTTCTTGGAAATGCAATTGCTTGGTTATCTTCTATTTTTACTTTTAATTGAATGATTGCGCTTTTGCCTTTGAGGATTCTTGTTAAATCATATTTTATGAATTTTCCATTCAAATCTTTTAACTCAAATGCTCTTAGATTTGCAATTTTATTTATCAAAGGTATTTCAACGTCAAAAAATTTCTGTTTTCTTTTTATT
The DNA here is from genome assembly GCA_964528865.1 of Candidatus Woesearchaeota archaeon. Lineage (GTDB taxonomy): Archaea > Nanobdellota > Nanobdellia > Pacearchaeales > GW2011-AR1 > JAGLYK01. The sequence continues at coordinate 564 of CAZGTS010000043.1, read as the reverse complement.
TGTGCCATTTTATTCTTGTATTACTTTACTTGCTCTTTGTCCTTTTTTTTGGTATTTGGACTTTTTGCATTCTTGACAAGTATACATTAAGTTTGTTTTTTTAGTTGTTTTTGATTTTCTTTTATTTTTTGTTATTGGAGGTTTTGAACCCCATTTTCCTTTATTTCCAATTCCTGTGAATCCTGTTCCAACTATTTTTATTTTTTGTTCTGTTTTCTTTTTACAAGATGGACAATACCTATTTGTAGTTTTTGGAAGCTTCATAGAATTCATAGAAAAAATTAGTTTTTAAAGTTAGTGGAGTGAGAATGAAGTTGAGATTTGAAATGGTCCTGCCAGGAGTCGGACCTGGATTACTTCCATGTCAAGGAGGCGTCTTAGCCGTTGGACAACAGGACCATTTAATTAATTGTTCTCCAAAATATTTAAATATGCTGTTAATAAGTATATTTATGACAAAAGAGGGATATTATCCAATTAAAAAAAAACATGTGAATGTTTTTATTTTTTCAGCTTATTTAATTCTTGGAGCTTATTTTATAAATTTTCCTTTTAATTTTTTTA
>CAZGTS010000042.1:0-5031 GCA_964528865.1 Candidatus Woesearchaeota archaeon | reverse complement strand
ATTTGGAATTTTTATTTTATCGTCCTGCAGGATTTTTTTCAGGACAGTTGTTGTAAAAGGTGTTCCGACAACAGGTGCATTATATCTATAACCTAAATACGGGATTGCTCCAATATGGTCCAAATGCGCGTGCCCTAAAAGAATTGCCCTGACTTTATTTCTCAAACCAAACTTATCTAATAGTAAATCGTCGGGAAGTGCTTTTCTACTTCTTAATTTTTTTTCAGAGTAAGTATGTTGTTGTTCCTCTTCCTCTTGCAATTTAATAACAGCGGGCAGGTAAATTCCTGCATCAAACATAATTGCATCATTACCAGTCTGAACTACAGTCATATTTTTTCCTACTTCATTAAAGCCTCCAATAGTATGTATTTCCATTCAAAACAACATCTCTTTTAATTTAATTATGAAGAAGGGTTTATATAATTTTTTAGAAAAGCAATCTTATAAAATATATTTTAAATTATCTAAATATTTTTAATAAGAGGACTATTAAAAATAAATGCATAAACTTGCAAGTTTGTTAAAGAAAAGAAAATCAAGTCTGGGCACAGATTATGATTTAGATGTCTGTGTTCAAAAAGGAGAGTTTGAATCTCTAAAAGATGCTAAATCTGAAATATCAAATACCCCAGAGCAAACCTGTATAGGAAGCATATGTTTTTTAGACACTAAAGGTCCAAAAGAAATTCTTATGGATTTTGCTTTTAAGTATAAACAATGTTTAAGAATGGGGAAATCTGAAGATGGTGAATATTATTTTGCAAAGTATCAAAAACAATTTGAACCTTTTATTATGGCTGCATTTGTCAGATATTTTTCAAGAGACATAAAAGATTAATTTTATATAATATTATTTCTTAATTCAATTATGAAACCACTTAAACCATCTGTTCGTGAAAAGAAAAGATATCTTCTTGTTAAAGGGGAAAATTTGAAAACAAATGTTGAAGAGGCGATTTTGGATTTTATAGGAGTTTTAGGGATGTCAAAATGTGGTTTAAGTTGGATTAAGAATGATAAAAACTCTGTTGTTATATGTATAAATCGTGAGATGGTTGATTCTGTTCGTGCTTCGCTTTGTGTGTGGCCTGATAAAATGAGTGTTGAAAAAGTTAGTGGGACTTTGAAGGGGCTGGGAAGGAAGTGCAATGGACTTAGAAGAATTAAAAATAAGGTTGGGGAGATTTGAGGATTCTGAAATTGATGTGAAAGAATATGAATAAATCTTAACCAGCCAGAGAATAAAAACAAATAATAAAATGACAAACGAAAATAAAACTCAAAACATAAGAAACCATAGATTAGTTGTGGCTCAAGAATTAAATTTAGTTAAATTTATAAACTAAGTTCAATTAATCACGATAAAGATGATGAATAAAAAAATATTTTTAATTTCTCTTGGAATTGCTATTTTAATTATTGGGTTTATTTTTATATTTAATTTTCAAAAGCAAAATGTTTACAAAATTGGAGTGATTGCTCCATTGACTGGAATAGGGGCAAATTTAGGGAACCCTGTTATCAATGGTATGAATTTAGCAGTAGAAGAAATAAATGCTAATGGAGGGATTAACAATAACCCTGTAAAACTTTTAATCCAGGATGGAAAATTAGATGGGAAAGCGAGTATTGATGCCGTGAATTATTTATTAAATGTGGAAGACCCTGATATTTTCACAACTCTTTTTCATCTACCAGCACAATCAATTAGCCCAATTTTAAAAGAAGCTAAAAAACCTTTAGTTTATGAAGCTTTTACAAGAAGTATCGTGGAAGATAATCCTTACGCCTTTAAAGCCCATTTTGATTCATTAACTGGTTGTGAGAAATTAATTAAATATGCTAAAGAGAACAATAAATATGATAAATTAGGCATACTTATGGCAAAAGTTGAATATAATGAACTTTGTCTTCAAGGTATTAAAAAAATTGAATCAGATGTTGAAGAATATTGGTATACTTTTGGTGAAACAGATTTTAAAACATTGCTCTTAAAAGCAAAAGAAGATAAAATTGACACCTTAGTAACTTTGGGTCTAGATTTTGAGTATCTTGGTATATTCAAACAATTAACTGAATTAGGATATCCTATAAGTATAATCTGTGCTACTGCTTCAGAATGCATTTTCCCAAAAGTTATAGAGGTAACATCACCAGAATTATTAGATAACACTTTAGCAATAGATTTTGTTTTAAATATAGATGAAACAGAATTTGCAGAGGAGTATAGTAAGAAGTATGGGGATTCTAGTTTTACAGATTATGTTTATGGTGCAATAGGTTATGAAGAAGTTATGTATATCACCGAGGCTATGAAAAACTGTGAGCCTGGAGATAGTATCTGTTTAACAGAATCATTAAAAAATGTTTATTCTTATAAAACAGTGATTAATAGCAAAGGGTTTGAAGATAGAGTATTGCAATTAACAACTGATATCTATGAATTTGAAAATGGAGAATGGAGACTTGCTGAATAAATAGTTTCCATAAATTTATTAACTTCTTTTGTTTTAGAGAGATAAAATGTCAGTAGTATTGCAACTTTTAATTAACAGCCTGATTGCAGGAGCAATTTATGCTCTTGTTGCAAGTGGATTTTCTTTAATCTATGCAACATCTAAATTTATTCATTTTGCCCATGGTGCAACAATTGCTTTTTCTGCTTATTTTTTATATTTCTTTTTTTCAATGGTCGGATTGAACTTTGGGTTCTCAGTAATTTTAGCAATTATCTTTGCAGCTTTATTAGGATTTCTAATGAATATTATTGTATTTAAACAACTTCGTAAAAGAAAAGCAAGTGGAATTATTCTGCTTATTGCAAGCTTTGCATTAATGATTTTATTAGAATCATTAATTTTACTTTTCTTTGGTGCAGATGTAAAAACAATCGGTTATATTAAAGTGGTAAAAGGTTTAGAATTTTTGGGAGCAATTATAACCCCTCTTCAAATTTTTATTATTATAAGTTCTTTTATTTTATTATGTTTGCTTTTTCTTTTTATGAAAAAAACAAAAATGGGTAAGGCGATGAGAGCTGTTTCTGATAATAAAGATGTTGCAGAAATTGTAGGTATTTCTTCTGAAAGAATTTATAATTGGGCATTTATAATTGGTTCTGCAATTGCAGGGATTGCGGGAATTCTTATTAGTCTTGAGCAAAATTTAAGTCCTACAATGGGAACAGGCTTAATGATTAAAGGATTTACAGGGGCAATAATCGGAGGAATTGGTTCTGTCCCTGGAGCAATTTTGGGTTCATTTTTATTAGGATTAGCTGAAAATTTTGGGATTTGGTTTTTGCCTTCTGGATATAAGGATGCTATTGCATTTGTTTTATTATTTTTATTTTTATTATTTAGACCAAATGGGATTTTAGGAATTAAAAAGAAAGGAGATAAACAATGATAGAGGCATATTTTATTCACTTACTAATTTTGATTGGAATTTATATTATTCTTGCTATATCTTTGCAACTTACTCTTGGTTTTACTGGTTTGCTTAATCTTGGACATATAGCTTTTTTTGCTATTGGTGCCTATACTGCAGCATTACTTACTTTAAATGGAACTCCATTTATAATTGCACTTTTACTTGCAGGAGTATTTGCAATGTTATCTGGATTTTTGCTTTCACTTTTAACTAAAAAGTTAAAAGGAGATTATCTTGCTTTAGCAACTATTGCTTTTACATTTGTTGTTTATGCTATTGCCTTAAATTGGACGAAATTAACAAGGGGTCCATTAGGTTTACCTGGAATTCCCAAACCTAGTTTTTTTGGAATTAGTTTTTCTTCTAACTTTAGTTTCTTAATCTTGACTTTGATTATTGTTTTAATTACTTATTTGATAATCAAAAAAATTACTATTTCTCCCTTTGGTAAGGTTTTAGAAGCAATAAGGGATGATGAATTAGCAACAAAAGTTTTAGGTAAAAATACTTTTAAAATGAAAGGTTATGCTTTAGCTATTTCTGCTTTTTTTGCAGGACTTGCTGGAAGTTTGTATGCTCATTATATTACTTTTATTGACCCGTCATCTTTTACATTATTACAATTAATTCCTATATTAATCATTGTTATTGTTGGAGGATTAGCTTCATTAAGGGGAACTATTATTGCAACAATAGTTTTAATTTTATTACCTGAAGTATTAAGATTTATTGGTATACCTTCTACGATTCTTGGGCCGATGAGGCAGATTATTTATGCTTTGATTTTACTCTTGATTTTAATATATAAACCAAAAGGATTTTATGGGAAGGTGGAGTTGGAATAAAATGCTAAGAATTCAAAACTTAAAAAAACATTTTGGAGGGGTAAGGGCTGTTGATGGTTGTAGCTTTGAGGTTAAGAAAGGAGAGATAACTGCTTTAATTGGACCAAATGGTTCTGGAAAAACAACAATATTTAATTTGATTTCAGGAATTTTAAAAGCAGATTTTGGGGAGGTTTTTTTAAATAAACAAAAAATCACTAATAAGAAAATTTATCATATTTCAAATCTTGGAGTTTCAAGATTATTTCAACAAGCAAGACTTTTTAATAATCTTACTGTTAGAGAAAATTTACTTTTAGCTTCAAATCAAGAAGACACAAAATTTTGGAAAAATTTATTTTTTAAGAACAAAATTAAAAAATATAAAATAGATGATTTGAAAAGAATATCTAAATTAGTTGGTATAGATGGATTTCAAAATAAACTTGCAAGAAATTTAAGTTATGGGCAAAAAAGACTTGTTGGAATAGCAAGAGCGATTTTAAATTATCCAAAGGTTTTAATGCTTGATGAGCCAGTAGCAGGAGTTAATCCTTTATTAAGAAAAAAGATAGCAAAGATTTTATTACAATTAAAAAAACAAGGAGAAACTATTTTCTTAATTGAGCATGATATGAATTTTACTTTAAGTATTGCAGATAAAGTTATTGTTGTAGATGAAGGAAAGATAATTGCTGAAGGAACTCCAAAACAAATAAAGCATAATCCTAAAGTTTTGGAAGCTTATTTAGGGGAATAATTTAAAAAATAA
>CAZGTS010000041.1:0-5093 GCA_964528865.1 Candidatus Woesearchaeota archaeon | reverse complement strand
AAACTCCTTGTAATTTGTTAAGATACCAAAAGGAATTTTTTCTTCATACATATAATTATTTATTTGATTAACAGGGGTTTCTTTTGATTTTTCAACTCTTCCTTGAAATGCCCACAAGTTTTTTGTCTTTGCCCCTTTGGCTTCAAAAACTACTAAGTAATTTCCAGAACTATCTCTAAATGGAAATTCCATATTTCCTTCTTCATGTTTAAGTCCATCAAGACTAATGTCATAATTTAATAAATCTTTTAGAATAACATTTGCAAATTCTATATATGCTTGTTTTTCGTTTTCTAATTTTTTATCTTTAAGATAACTTAACCACTTACTAACGGCTTTTTTCTGTTTTGAAATTATTTTAGTGTGCCCAACTAACCGCTTTATTGTGGTCTCATTAAAAAGAGTGTTTTCCATAAACCTATATAAATTCTTCACTTAAAATCCTTTCTAAATAATTCTAAACTCTTTCCCAAAAAAATCCTTGACTATCCCCTGCATCTCAATCATTCTTCTTTTATTCCTCCCAATCAACGCTGCCTTGCTGTGACTCCCTGCATTAAGTATTATTTCATCGTCTGTAACTTCCAAATCATTAAACTTAACAGGGCTAACAATCGCTTCAATAAATTTCTTTGCGTCTTGAATCCCTCTTGGATTAGGAATAACTTTAATTCTTTTTCTGAGAATTTCACTCATCTTCTTTATATTCTGTCCCCTTTCTCCAACAGCTTGAGAAACAAATCTCATTGGAACACAAAACACAATCGCCTCGTTATACTTAAAACAAAACCTCGTGCTAACACGGGTAATCTTATTAAAGAGATTCAGATGTCTCATGTCCTGCATATTAATTGTTCTCACCATTTTTAATTTGTTAAAAGGTTATTACCTATTTTGATAAACTTTGGAGATATAATAGTTTTATAAACATTTCCGTAGGAAGATGATTATAAATGAAAAAATTTTAATTTTTACTTTTATAAATATTTAGTTTTAGAAATTATCATTTATTAGTTTTCTCAACAATTCCCGATTTAGCTGTCTTCTTGTCTTTTTCTTCTTTTTTCAAAGTTCCTACTATTTTGACAAGAAGTCCTGGTAATCCAGTACCAATTGGAACTGGTTGATTAAGGATTATATTTTCAACAACGCCTGTTAAATTATCTTTACCACCTTTTATTGTTGCATTCACAAATTGTTTTACTGGCATTTCAAAAGTTGCCCTTGCTAATATTGACGATTTTTGTGAAATAATCCCCATCCTCGTAATTCCTTTGACTTTCCCAGTATGAGTCATAGCGTCGGCAACAAATTTAAGATGCCTACTATCTACATCTAATCCTTGTTCATTAATCACTTTGTAAATCTCATTAATTATTAACTGTCTGGAAACTTCAATACCAAAAACATCTGCAACTTCATACAAGTCATTTGAAATTGTTCTCACCTTATCAACTTCTTTTAACTTAAGTATATCTTTCAAATTAGTTCCTAAGGTCATAATCATATAATCTCTATCTCTTTTCACAACCAGAATTTGTTCAACACTTTTTACCCCTGAAATAATTGTCTGCTTGAGTTTTTCCTTAAGTTTATAAATTTCCTTAAAATCCATTTCAGATGCATCTAAAATTATTGAGTATGCTTTTTCTTTTGCATTAAATCCTAAATCATTAAGCCTTTCAACAACGGTTTTTGTAGAAATATGAGTTTGTTTCAGACCTTTTTTATCAATATCAATTTCAATTTTCTTATCACTAAAATTCAATTTTATTTCAGAGGTTATTTCTTTTAAAGTTACTTCTTTAATTTTCTCTGCAAAAACTTTTGCATCTTTTTCATTGTTATATTTATTCTCTAAATAAATTTCCATTTTTGGAGAAGAAGGTTTTTTTCTTGCATCAAAAACTTCAATTATTCTTGGAAGACCTGAAGTAATTTGCATTTCTGAAACACCTGCAAAATGAAAGGTTCTCATAATCATTTGAGTTGAAGGTTCACCAATAGATTGCGCAGTTACAAGTCCAATTGCTTCGCCTGATTCTAGTTTTCCACCAGTATGAAGTTTAGAAACATCCATACCGTCGCCACCATACTTAAATTGTATAATACTGTTATTACTATCTCTTACTGTCCCATCATATTCTACTTTTAAGTCTTGAAGAGCATTGGATAATCTTCTATACAAATAACCTGACTTTGGTGTTCTTAATGCAGTATCCATAAGTGAATCTCTTCCTGTCATTGCACCAAAGAAAAACTCGTCTGGTCTAAAACCTTTTATGAATGAACTAGGAACAAAACCTCTTGCTCTAGGCGATAAGTCTCCTTGTTTAAAACAAGATAATGTTCTCTGGGTATAACCAAAATCAATCCTTTTACCACTTAAAACATTCTGTCCAAAACAGCAGGCCATTTGAGTGATATTTAAAACATTACCTCCACCACCAGAAATAATCATATGGTTAACTGGATTAGTTTCAGGAAAATTCTTTTTCACTATTTCACCAATCCTCGTCCTCGCCTCATTCAAAATCTGAAGAATCTTTATTTCCCGTGTCTCTTCTTTTGTCTTACCAGGAATTGCATTAAGAGTCTGTTCATTATAAGATTCAATTATCTCTTCTGTTTTCTTTTCAGCTTTTTTAATTAATTCATTTCCAGATTCAATAACACTCTGGTCTAAATCAAAATCTTCAACCGAAACAGTTATACCTCTGTCAGATAAATAATTTATTCCCAAACTAAAAACATTTTTTATTGTTTCAAAAGTTTTCTCTCTTCCAACTACTCTATCCAACTCTTTAATTAATTCTCCATGCCCTTCCCCAAAAAGAGTTTTGTCTATTTTACCTTTTATAATTTTACCATTTTTAATTTCTATTGAGTTATTTGAAAAATTAACCTTTGGCAATATCTCAGAAAATAATTCTAATCCTGAAATAGTTTTCTTTGAAACATAAGAATCAATTCCTGATTTGTAAAATAGTTGGTTAGCATAATCTTTTGAAAACTTTGTTTTCCCAAATAAATAATTTCCAGTAATTGCATCTTTGACACATCCAATAAGTGCAGAGTTGTTTTTTGGAGACATTAGATTTCTTTTAACATCAAGAAGTATTTTTGCTTCTGCTCTTGCTTCTTCTGTTTGTGGAGAGTGAATATTCATTTCATCACCGTCAAAGTCAGCGTTATAAGGAGCTGCTGCTGCTGGATGTAATCTAAAAGTTCTTCCATGGAGAACTCTTACAAAATGCGCCATTAAACTTCCTCTGTGAAGACTTGGGTGCCTGTTGAACAAAATAATATCTCCATCTTGCAAATGCCTATCAACTTTATAACCTGGAGAAAGTTCATTTATTATCTCTTCCTTAAGTTCAGGGACAATTTTTTTTCTCTTACCATCAGGTCTTATAACATAATTTGCTCCAGGATATTTCTCTGCGTTTTCAATCAATCCTTTTAATTTTTCAATATTTAAATCAGTAACAGTTTCAGCAACAGTCACTATTTTTGCAATCTCATAAGGAATTCCCACCTCATTAATTTCTATTAAGGGGTCTGGAGAAATAACTGTTCTACCAGAATAATTAACTCTTTTTCCAGCAAGATTCTTTCTTATTCTTCCTCCTTTTCCTTTAATTCTTTCTTCAATTGTCTTCAATGGTTGCCCGCTTCTGTGTCGTGCAGGAGGAATTCTTGTAACAGTATTATCAAAAAATGTTGTGATGTGAAACTGCAATAAATCCCATAAATCTTCAATAATAACTTCTGGAGCCCCAGCATTTAAATTTTCCCAAAGTCTTTGATTAGCTCTAATAATATCTGAAAGTTTATGCGTCAAATCATCTTCGCTTCTTTCTCCTGATTCCAAAATAATACTTGGTCTCACAGTTACAGGAGGAACCAACAATGACATCAAAATAGCCCATTCTGGTCTGCTAGTTTTAGGATTAATTCCAATTTTCTCAAGCTCTTCATCTTTGATATTAACAAGCGTCTCTCTGATTTCTGTAGGAAACAACCTTGTCTTCCCAATATAAAAGCTCGTTGGCTTGTCCAATTTAATCCTTTCATTAGCAACACCGCAGTGAGGGCATTTTTTAGCATCCTTGGCTTTTTTTGCTCTTTCAGTTGGAGAATATTTCTCAAGGTTCTTATCTGCAAGAGTTAACTTCCCACACTCATTACAAAAACACCTCATCCCTAATTCAATTAACGGAATATATTTTAAATGCATTATTGGTCTCGCTAAATCAATGCTCCCTGAATGTCCAAGACATTCTTTGATTCTTCCACCACAAGTTCTACATCTAACTCCAGGGTCAATTGCGCCCAATCTTAAATCCATTAATCCTCCGTCAACAGGATACCCATCTATATTATACAACTCAGGTGTAACTATTTTTGCAACTGAAAGTTTCTTAATTTGCTTCGGATTAAGCAAAGAAAATTTTATGGACTTAATTTGTTTTCTTATTAGTTTTATCATTTATTCGTATTTATTCTTTAGTTCAAAACTCGTGTGAATATGCAATCCTTGCAATTCTTCAAGTAATAGTTTAAATGCATATGAAACTTCAATAGGGTCAATAGTTTCGCTGTCGCATATGGGGCATGTAATTTTGTTTCTTATGTTATCTTCTATTCCAATACTTCCACACTCAGAACATATGTGTAATATGACCTTGTCTGAATCATATCTTTCTTTTAGCAGCAACGACGCGCCATGCGCAACAAGTGCTTGCTGTTCCATCTCACCTAATCTCAATGCTCCGCCCCTCGCTCTTCCTTCAATTGGCTGTCTTGTCAACAAAGCAATTTTTCCTGAAGCCCTTCCATGAATTCTGTTTGCAACCATGTATTTCAACTTCAAATAATATAAACTTCCAACAAATATTTTTGCATCCATTCTCTGTCCGGTAATTCCACTATACATTGTCTCTTTTCCATCATATCTAAATCCTAATTTATTCATTTGTGCTTCAAGGTCTTTTTTACTAACACTTGAAAAAGAAGTCCCGTCCATAACCTTTCCCTTTAAACACCCAACTTTGCCAGCAAGTAACTCTAATAAATAACCAACAGTCATT
>CAZGTS010000040.1:0-5140 GCA_964528865.1 Candidatus Woesearchaeota archaeon | reverse complement strand
CCCGACAGAAAAACTGGAGGTAAACGGTTCGATAAGAGTAAAACCATTTATTCCAAGCAGTATACCAACTTTAGCAGGAGAGTCCGCTGGCATTTTTGGCGGTGCAAGTGACGGTTTCATCGGAATGTACGCTAACACTGACGCTACTAATGGTGGATGCATTGAGGTAAGTGGCAATGACTCCATTGGCAATCCCGGAGGTGTAGAAGTGATTTTAGGTACTCATGGATTGTTTCAGGTTCACCGCTGGAATGGCAACACTTATGAAAACCTATTTACGCTTTCTCAAAATGATAGCACAGCCAACGTTGGCATAGGAGGAGACGGTACCCCAGATTTTAATTTAGAAGTCATAGGCAATTTATCGGTTTCATCATCTGCTAACGCAGACGGGGATTTGTTTATGGTTACAACAGCGGGCAAAGTCGGCATCGGGACTACGGCACCGGGAGAAAATCTTCACGTTAAAGGAAATGTTAAAGCAACGAGTTTTATAGAGACTTCAGATAGGAGTTTAAAACAAGATATAGAACCATTACAAAATTCTCTTGATAAAATAAAACAACTTGAAGGAGTTTCATTTAAATGGAAAGAAAACAGTGAGGAGAGCATAGGACTTATTGCAAATGATGTAGAAGGAATTTATCCTGAAATTGTTTCAACAGGCGATAGTGGGTTAAAAGCATTAGAATATGGTAATTTTATTGCACCTTTAATTGAGGCAATAAAAGAACAGCAAGAGCAAATTGAGAAAATGCAAAAAGAGATTGATGAACTGAAAAATTAAAATTAAAATTCCTTACAAATTCTAAACATTTATTAATTCTATTTCCATTTTTGTTTTAATAAATTCCTCACTTTGTGAGGATATAATTTGTAAACAAATTACATAAAGATGGTTGATAAAAAAGTTAAAGATATTCTTAGAAAGCATAGCGCAAGAATTGAAAGTCAGATTAAGACAACAGATATTGAAAGGAGAGGGTTTAGTCAGGAATATATTAAATTTAAGGAAGAGATGGTTCCTGAGTTGGGAAGGTATGAGAGATGGTGTCATAGTTTGGGTAATGTGATAAGGTTGAAGATTGCTAAAAAAGATGAGGAGAAAATTAAGAGGCAACTTGAAATTGCGCACGTTGATGTTGAACCTTGGCAAGCATTGACCTTGGGGGTTATGAGTTTTATTGGGGTGTTTTTTCTCGGATTGGTTATTTCTATTGCTGTTGCTTTGATTAAGGGGATTGGAGAAGGTGGTTTGATAAGCGGAGTTTTTGCGAATTTTCCCTTTTTATTTTTGTTCTTGATATTTGTCTTGTCTTTGTTTTTATTTTATTTTGTTAATGGATATCCTGCGAGACTGGCGAACAAATGGAGGCTCAAGGCGTCGTCGCAAATGGTTCCTGCTCTTTTGAGGCACACTTCTAATCTTGAGAAAGCAATTGCTTTTGCTTCAGAGCATTTACAATACCCGCTTGCTCTTGATTTTAAAAAAATATTTTATAATGTTTCTATTGGGAAATTTTCTTCAATAAAAGAAAGTTTGGATAATTATCTTGAAACATGGAGAGATTATTCTGTTGAGTTTATTGAGGCATTTCATTTGATTGAGAGTAGTTTGTTTGAACCAGATAATGCAAGGAGGATTGTGACTTTGGAGAAATCATTACAAGTTGTTCTTGAAGGAGTCTATGATAAAATGCTGAAGTTTACTCATAGTGTTCGAAGTCCCTTGACAAATGTTTATATGCTCGGGGTTGTTTTGCCGACTCTTGGTTTGGCGTTGTTGCCTTTGGCTTCTGCAATGCTTGGCGGAATGCTTAACTGGATTCATGTTGTTATTTTATTTAATTTGATTATTCCTTTTTTTGTTTTTTATCTTACAGATAAAGTTATGCTTCTGAGACCAGGAGGTTATGGTGAAAGTTCTTTATTAGAAAAGAACCCTTTTTATTCTAAATATAAGGGTAACAAACATTATGTTATTCCGTTTTTGATTTGTTTGCCTTTTTTTATAATTGGGTTTTTACCATTGATTTTTCAATACACTCCTATTCCTAATATGCTCGGCTTGCAAACAGATTATACTTTTTCTCAACTTGGTTTGAGTTTTTTTGGAGAAAATAAATTATTTGATTTTAAGGAAGTTGGGGAAAGAGTTGTCGGGCCTTTTGGTATTGGAGCGCTGATATTTAGTTTGTTTATTCCATTGGGATTGGCGTTGTTTTTTTCAATGGCTTTCAAAAGTAAAACTAAAAATTTGATTAAGGAAAGAAAGAAAACAAGACAACTTGAAAGTGAGTTTAATAATTCTTTATTTCAGTTAGGGAACAGGCTTGGTAATGGTATGCCTCCTGAAATTGTTTTTGGGAAGGTTGCGAAGTCGTTAAAAGGGTTGAAGACAGAGGATTTTTTCAGAAGAGTTAATTATAATATTCAGCAGATGGGCATGAGTGTTGAGAGAGCAATTTTTGATGGGAGAAGAGGTGCAATAATTTATTATCCTTCTGATTTGATTGCTATAAGTATGAGAATTCTTGTTGAGTCTTCAAAGAAGGGCTTGAAAATTGCTGCAGTAGGTTTAATGAGTATTTCAGAGTATGTTAAAAATATTCAGAAGATTACTAATCGATTGAGGGACATGTTGGCAGAAGTTATTTCTGACATGAAGAGTAACATGACTTTTTTAGCACCATTGTTATCTGGAATTGTTGTTGGTTTAGCAGCGATGATTACTACGATTTTGAATAGCTTGGGTTTGGCTGATTTAGGTGGGCAAGAATTTTTAGGGGGAATAAGTGTGAGTACTCTTTTGGATATGTTTAATGTGGCGAATACGATTCCCTCTTATTATTTGCAGATTGCAATAGGAGTTTATCTTGTGCAGATAATTTTTATTTTAACTGGGACTTTGGTAACAATTGATTCTGGAGAAGACAAACTGGAGAAAATTAACAAAACAGGAAAGAATTTAAAAAAAGGGATACTACTTTATTTCACTATTGCACTTTTAGCAACAATAACGTTGTTTGTTTTATCTACTGTTGTGCTTGGCGGGCTTTAGTTACCGCCTCGCTAAGGCTCTTGGCATACCAAAGAAAATGGCATGAGAATACCTCCTTGCCAAGAAGGTTCCCTGCATACCAAAGAAAATGGCACGAGAACCTGTTGCACAGGCAAGACCTGCTACGCAGGCGAGAACCTGTTATATGAGTGAAAATTTGCTAAGCAGATACTGCCTCGCTCCGCTCCCAGCACAAGAACCTGCAAGCAGGTAAATTTATTAATTGTGTTTTCATTTTTGTTTAATGAAAAAGAGGTTTGATAAAAAAGGATTGATAAATTGGGATATGCCAATCTATTTAATTATTGCTCTTGTTTTTTTAGTAATAATGATTGGGGGGTATTTGGTTGTTAGCGGTAAATTAACTAATGCTATTGATTATATGAGAAATATTTTGAGGTTTGGAGGATGATTGAAACTAATTCTAAAAAAGGGCTCACTACCCTTCAAATTACTTATGGTCTTATTGCTTTAGCTGTTCTTGGAATTGTTTTGATGTTTTTGTTTAAAGTAGATATAACTAAATATTTTGAGTTTTTGCCTGACTTCGACGTGAATAAAGAAGACAAAGTTATTGAGGATTCAATTTTTCAAGGAGGAGACTCTGGTGGAGGAGGTGCTGGAGGAGATTTTGCAGTTGAAGGAAACAATGGTTAAATAAAATGAAAAATAAAAGAGCAATATTAATGCCAGAAACTTTGAAAATAATTATTGCAGTTATCGGTATTGGAATCCTTGTTTTTGCTACAACAAGTTTTGCAGGGATTTTTATGAAAAATACAAAACTTGAACAGGCTGAGGCGAGCTTAAATTTAATTAAAGAGAAAATAAATTCTTTTGATGGAGATGGCGAAAGTATTAATTTTCCTTTAACATCTCCTAAGGGTTGGTATTTGCTTGTGCTTGAAAAAGAAGAGGGGTCTTATTTATGTATTTGCGAGGATATTGTTTCTGAGGATATAGAGCAAATTAATGTTTGTGAGGAAAAAGGAACTTGTGCAGAACTTAATCAAAATATTTTGATTTCTAATTTTGAAGAAAAAAATCAGGGAACAATGGGAGTAAAACGTAAGGCTTTGAAGATAAGTGTTGAGGATTTTGTGATTGAAAAAAAGAAGGGAGTTATTTATTTAACTAAAGGAATTGAAGAAGCAGAGGTTAGTAATATTTTTAGAGAATTTTTATCTAATGAAGTTGACACCTCTAAAATTGATTTAGATAAACTATCTAGTGTAAAAGATTTTTCACAAGTATCTAATGTAGAAGATTTGATTAGAGTTTTTTGTATAAATCCTCGTAATTGGTATACTGGAGATTTAGAAATACAATTTAATAATTTTTTTAATAGATATGAATTTTTAGGGCAAGATTTTGTTTCATTTGGAATTAGAAAACAAAGTGTTGAAAGCCCCATATGGAAATCTGGAGCATATCCTTATGAAGTAGAATATCATTATCCTAAAGGATCATCAAGTGAATATAATTTTAAGGAATATAAGTTTATTCTTCTTGAGGATGACAGTTATTGTAGTCTTTACTTTACTTCAACTAAAAGTGATTTTAATAAAAATGAAAAATAAAAGAGGAGTTATGGAAAACTTTATGAAAGTTTTGTTATGGATAATTGTTTTTATTTTGCTTTCTGTAGTAGTTTCTTATGCACTCAATCGAATAATAAATTAAAGACAAAAAACACAATGAAAAAATTTAGAAAAAATAAGATAGGAGAAATAACTTCGTCGCAGTTGGTGAAAATAATTCTTTTGATAGTTGGTTTTGCAATTCTTATTTTAGTTTTTGCAAATGTTGGTTGGACAGAAGAGATTGATAGAGAAACTTGTCACGCATCTGTGATTTTAAGAGGAACTTTGCCGGATATTACTGCGACTAATTCAAAAAATTTTGTTAATTTAAAATGCCAAACTGCGAAGTTTTGCATAACAGATAAAACTTTTGGAAAAGGAGAATGTGAAATAGATTTTGGAGAGGAGGAATTTGAAACTGTTCGAGTTAGCAAGGATAAAAATAAAACAGAAGAAGAAATAAATCGTTTTGTTGCAAGAGAGTTGGCGAGTTGTT
>CAZGTS010000039.1:0-5144 GCA_964528865.1 Candidatus Woesearchaeota archaeon | reverse complement strand
CTGTTTTGTTTGTTGATTCAAATAACAACAACGTCGGCATCGGGACGACGGCGCCGTTACAATCTCTTGAAATTAGTATAGACCCAACTGATACAAGTCAACCAACTGCTATTCAATCAACAACTTCAGACCCTCATACTGCACTATTTTTATCTGGCACTGGAAACGCAGTAAATGAAAAATTAGGTATGCAGTTTGGACTTTATTCATCAGGAGCAGACAAATGGGCTATTGGTGGAATTTTTGGTGTAATGGATAATACGGGAGGACAGACAACAGGAGATATAACATTTGACCTGAGGAAGACAAATGCTGTTAGTGGCACAAGTGAAGTAATGAGGATAACACATGACGGCAACGTCGGCATCGGCACGACGAGTCCGACAGAGAAATTACAAGTTATAGGAGGGGCAAATATATATTTAGGTTAAGAAGATGAATTATAAAGGTAAAATTCACTCAAATAACAACATTCATATTTATTTAAGATAATAAAAAAACTAAAAAGCCCCGAAAAACATGGAAAATAGCGAAAAACGAAAAAATCCGTGGCTTTTTTTAAGGCAAATCCGTGGCTTAGAAAATAAGCAAAACATCAGAAAAATAAAGTGATAGTTAGTTATTTAAATTAAGAATTATTAATCTAAATATGAAAAACCTTGAAGAAATTAAAAAGAAGATTGTTAAAATACTGAAAAAAAACAAAGTAGTCAGGGCTGGAATATTTGGGAGTTATGCGAGAGGGGAACAAAAGGAAAACAGCGATATTGATATTTTGATCGAGCCCACAAAAAATATGAGTTTATTAGATTTTGTAGGCATTAAATTGGAAATAGAAGATGAATTAAAAAATAAAGTAGATTTTGTCAGCTATAAAACAATTCATCCTAGATTAAAAAAGCAAATTTTAAATGAGGAAGTGAGGATTATATGAAAAGAGATTTAATTTTGTTTGTGCAGGATATTTCGGAGAATATAAGACGCATAGATTCTTTTATGGAAAATGTTTCTGAAGAAAATTTTTTAAGCAACGAAGAAAAACAAAGTGCAGTGATTAGGCAGTTAGAAATTATTGGCGAGGCTGCTAAAAATCTTCCAGAGAATTTTAGAAAACAACATCCTGAAATTGAATGGAGAAAAATTGCAGGGACAAGGGATGTAATTATTCATGCATATTTTGGTGTTGATTTAGATTTAGTATGGAAAATTATCAAAAAAGATTTGCCTAAATTGAAAAAACAAATAGAAAAAATATTAAAGGAAATACAAAAATGATAGTTATTATTTAAATAAGTCCAAAAAATAAGTAAAAATCTTGGCAGAAAATAATTAAACGAAAAAATCCGTGGCTTTTTTTAAGGCAAATCCGTGGCATGGAAAATAAAGTAAAATATTAGAAAAAAACTAATGGAATATAAAAAATACCACAAAAACAATTTCAGAGTTCGAAGCCCCATCAAAAGCTTTAGAGACTTAGAAGTTTATCGAACTACAATAAAATTATCAAACATGCTTTTAGGTTTGGATTTCTTAAATGACGAAAAACAAGAAATAAAAAAAATAAGCGAATCCATCCCAAAATTAATCGCAGAATCTTACGGAGATAAATTTGATTCAATAGAAATTGCAGAGAAAAAACTCGATGAAGCCATAACTTTAATTTCAAACATTATAACCAAATTAGACATCTTTAGAGAGAAATTTCTTGAAGTAAAAGAAAAAAAAGAAGTTTTAGATAAATTGATTATAAAATATGGATATCAAAAATTAAAAGTTTTGAATCTTAAAAGAGCTTGGAAAAGAATTTTTGATGGAGAAAAAGAATGAAACAAGGACAATTAATTGAAAAACCAGAGAATAAAATTATTAGTTATAAAAATTTAGAAAAATGTCCTTACTGTTCTGGAAAGATTGTTAAAAGAGGAATTAGAAAGAAAAAATTCGAAGAAGTTCAGATTTACTATTGTAAACCTTGTGATAAAAGATTTACTTCGCAGATTACCAAGAATAAAACATATCCCTTGAAAGTCATTATTGATTCTTTGACTTTTTACAATAAATTAAATTCATTTGAAGAGATTTCTGAACTTATTTTTGAAAAATATGGAATAAAAATTACACCTCAAATTGTTTCAAGATGGATTAAGGAATACAAAAAATATTTGCCTTTTTTGAGAATGAGAGAATTTGTTTTGAAAAAGTATTTAAAAAAAGATTTAATTGAAGAATCAAAATTAATTCATCAACAAATTTTCGATTTTAAATTCCACAGGGCAAAATTAGATATTATTTTAAACGAAGAATTTAAACATTTTAAATTTAAGCCTCTAAAGGAGTTTTTGGATTTGGTTTCTTCAGAATGTCCGCATCAAATTTTTAGGGAGAAACAAGAGAGAGCGTCTGAAAAAAAAGAAAAGTTTGATTTGACACAAGTTAAAATTATTCCAAAAAAAAGTTCAGCTTCTAAATTTGCTAATTTTATAATTCAATCAGTACAAAATAATAAAATGAGACATGAAGCTCTTGAGGAATTTATGTTCTTTAATGATTCAGTTACTATTGCTATGGAAATTCCTGTTCTTTTGGATTCAGATGATATTAATCATTATAAATTTGAGCTTGGTTTTAATATCCCATTTTCATTAAAAGATGAAGAATATTTAACAGGACATATTGATTTAATTCAGGTAAGGAATGGTTCAATTTATATTATGGACTTTAAGCCTTCAGCAAAAAAGGAAAAACCAATTGAGCAATTAACTCTTTATGCTTTGGCTTTGAGCAGGTTAACAGGGATAAGGCTTTATCATTTTAAATGTGCCTGGTTTGATTCAGAAAATTATTTTGAGTTTTTTCCATTGCATGTTGTTTACAAGTTAAAGAAGAAAAAAAGATTTAATAAGAATCAAACCAAACTTGATTTAAACAAAGAGGTGGGAAATGAAAATTAAAGAAGTTTCAGCTGGAGTGAAGATTTCGAGAAATTATGATTCTTATCAGATGAGTCTGGTTGCGGATTTGGAAACTGGGGAGAGTGTTGAGAAAGCAGGAGATTTTTTAATTGAAAAAGCAATGGAAGTAGTTAATAAAAAAATGGTGGAGAAAGGAATTTTGAGCGAAAAGTGTTTAGGTGAGGAAGTTGGTGCGGCTTGGTTTGGCAGAGGTTCTAATGAAAAGTTAAGTGTACAGTATTCTAAATCTGGAAAGTTTAAGGATATTGATTTGAAAAGTTTAGAGAAAATTGACAAGGGATATAAACAAAATCTTGACGGGGATGTTTTTATTTTTCGAAGAATTCCTGAAGAAAAGAGAAAGAATAATAAAATGCCTGTGTTTAGAGTGTATAAAGTGGAGGGGAAAAATGAATAAAAAAGAATTTAATTTAAATCAAAATTATTTTATTACAAATAAGGCGTCTGGCAACGTCGGGACAACAGAATCAAATAGTTTTTTAGAGGTTAATGAAATATTAGAATTTAAAATGAAAAAAAAGATAAATAAAAAGAGGTTGTCTAATAATATAGACTTAAGTCTTTAAAATGAGACAAGATGATATAAAAAAAATATTGAGAGTTTATTTTGAAAATCCTGGAAAAAAGTTTACAGTTAGAGAGATTTTTGGTTTAACTAAGATTCCTAGGGCAACAGTTCATAAGAAGATAACTGAAATTAAAGATAAGGATTATTTTAAGGATGAACTTTTTTTTAAGGTAAAAAAAACAAATTATTATATTGAAGAAATGTTTTCTTCTGGGCTTATTCGTTTTTTAATTAATGAATTGAATCCGTCGTTAATCATTTTGTTTGGAAGTTTTAGAAAAGGAGAATCAGAGAAAGGGAGTGATATTGATTTATTTATTGAGAGTTCTGTTAAGAAAGAGATTAATTTGAGAAAGTTTGAGAAGAAAATCAGTCATAAGATTGATTTGTTTGTTGAGACAAACATTAATAAATTAAATAATAATTTATTTAATAGTGTTGTTAATGGAATTAAATTATATGGGAGTTTTAAGATAAAATGAGGGATTTAATTAATTGGAATGTTTGTGAAAGAAAGTTTATTAGAAAGGTAGAGGTTGATATGGAAAGGGTTAAGTCAATAAAGAAAATGGCTTTGAAAAGATTTGAAAAATTAAAGAAGGATGATTTTGCTGAAGATGAGATTTCGTTTTTGATTGAAGATTATTATGAAGTTATAAAGGAATTTTTGGTGGCGTATCTTTTAAAGAATGGTATGCGGTCACAGAATCATCAGTGTCTTATTTCTTATTTTTATAAGATACATCCTGAATTTGAGAATGAGGTAGATATAATTAGTCAGATGTCTTTTTTTAGAAATAGATTGGGTTATTATGGGGAAAGTGTGCCTGTTGAGTTTTATCAAGATAAAAAGGAGGAGTTTGATAGGATTGTTAATCTTTTATCAGATTTGGTTAATGAAAAATAAATTAATTATTGTTTTGTGTTTTGTTTTTCTTAGTTTGTCGTTGGTTTCGGCGATTGATAATTTTAATATAAATTCTTCTACAGGGGAATTGTTTTTTGTGAATGGGACGTCAGGCAACGTCGGCATCGGAACGACGGCGCCAAGTGCAACATTGGAAGTTGCTAATTCCGCAGGTATAGCATCTATTATGATAGACGGGGAAGGCGGTACGAGTTGGAATCGTCAGGGGAAATTATTTTTGCACGCTTACCAGAACACGAAGCAGTTTCAATTGTATACTGCAACAACAGAAGGGGAGAAGCTGGTATTTAACGAAGCTGATTATTCAGACGGTGGAAACGCTCTTGTATACATGACATTCGTTGGTGGTAATGTTGGAATTGGGACATTAGATCCAGGGACAGCAGGGTTAGCAGTAATGAACGGCAACGTCGGCATCGGGACGACGGGGCCAGGAACGAAGTTGGAGGTTAGTGGAAATTCTGATAACGATGTTGCTGACGTAGAAATTAGAATAACTGATATAGATACAAGTAGTGGTTCGTCTGCGCCAGGTCTTACCTTTTATGATACGTCAACGCTTTTATGGAGAATTCGAGGAACAGATAATACCGGATTGCATTTTAGGAACTCCAGTGATTCTGCTGTCGTGAGAATAGAAGATGGCGGCAATGTTATTTTAACAGACGGGGCTACT
>CAZGTS010000038.1:0-5161 GCA_964528865.1 Candidatus Woesearchaeota archaeon | reverse complement strand
GATTCAGATAAAACCGCGAGAATGGTTTTGAAAGATTGGCAGTTGGGGAATATTAAGATTTAGTTAAATTATAACTCCTCCTACTTTTCCGGCGTGGGCGTTGAAGGAAACCATATCTCAAAAATTTAAGTCGGGTGCAGAAGATTTTAGGTTAATTTTATATAATAAAATCTCCATATAAAATAATGAAAATGTTTGATTTTTTTAAAAAAATAATTAAGAAAGACAATGGGCAAGAAGCAGTTATGGAGAAATTGGCTTTTTCTGAGATTGAAAAATGGGTTGTAAATAAAGAAAAAGAAAATGAATCTAAGGAGAATGAATTTATCTTTATAATTAAAGAGAAAATTAATGTGTTGATTAAAGAACTTGCGGAAAAGTTAGAAGTCTTACATAATTTTGATGTTGAGGCAAAAAAAGAGAAAGAGCAGATTAAAAATATTGTAATTGATAGTAGAGAGAATTATATAGAATCTGTGGGAGATTTAATTGAAAAATTGAATAAGTTGGAAGAGCCTAAGCTGGAAAAGTTTATTGAGAGGATAAATAAGATTTTCTTTGATTTTAATAAAAGTTCGTTTAAGAATTATGAAAGAGCCACGATTTTAATTGGAAAAGAAATGGCGAATATAAAAGAAAACTTGAAAGTTTTTTCTAAAGATTTATTAAAAACTTTTGATGAAGGTAACGTTGTTATGGATTCTTTTGAGAATCTTTTGATAATTAAAAAAAAATTAGATGCAATTAATTTAATTGATAAAATTCTTGAGAGGATTAGCGAAAAAAAATCAAATTTGAAGAAGGAAATAAGTGAGAAAGAAGAAAGAAATAAAATTTCGAAACAAAGTTTAGAGGAAATTAAAACTAGTTTTGATTATCTGGAAAATTTATCTAAACAGAAAAAGATTGAGTCTCTTAGAGATGAGTTAAAAAAGAATATTTTAGAATTAAAGCAACTTCTTGATTTTAAGGCTTTGGCTAATTTCTTTCATATTTTTGAAGAACAAATGAAAATTGTTAAAGAGCATAGAGAAGATTTTCAAACAAATTTTGAAAAAGATAATGGTCAAATTATAATGGGGTTGTTAAAAGAAGCAAAATTAAATAATAATATAATTTTGGAAAAAGTAAAACAAATCAGAGGCAAAATAGAAGAAACAGCAAATTACGAAAAAAATTTAAAAGATGAAACTCAAGAAATAAAGTTTAAGATTAAAGAGGTTGTTCTTGAAATTGATGACTTGAAAATAGAGAAGATTAAGGAAGAAAAAAGAGAGGAGAAATTAAAAACAAGTAAAGAAAAATTAATTAGTATATTAAAACAAGAGTTTGGTAAGTTTGGCGTGGAGATTGAAGGAAACCAAGGTTTCCTCTCACACTCCATCCTTCCTGTTCAGGTGGGCGACTTTTTATAACACTTATGGAAGTCGCGTGCAGAAGGCGTGGGCAATTCTTCAAAACCCTCTAAGTATAAATAACCAGACAAAGAAAACAAATGTGTGTCTTATCATTCTGACAATTAATGTTTCTAAAATTTGTTGTTTTGAATTCATTCTGAAAACACCTGCTAATGTTGGGAGATACGGAATTGGGGAAATAGCCATAATTAACATTGTGTATCTTCCATATTTTTTAAAGAGGTCTTTGTATTTTTTCACGTCTGTTTTTGAAAAATATTTCAAGATTTTTTCTCCTGAGAAATAACCTAAATAAAAATAAAAAATATTTCCAACAATTGCTGATAAAAGAAATAAGGAAAGAATGAGCCAAGGATTAAAGGCATTCATTGTTAGTATTGCTGCAACAACAACACTTGGTCCTAAAAAAACAGGGGCACCTTCTAAAAAAATTACAAAGAGAATCATTGCTGATAACCCGCCAATTATTACTAATCTTGTAACTTCTTGGTTTAAGATTTTATAATTAACCAAACTCCAGATTAATGCAAAAACAATTAGTAAATTTAGAATCCAGAGAGAATATTTTATCACCTTCTTTTTATTCATGTATAAAAGAACAAATTTAATTATTTAAATTGTTGGTTATTAAATTCTTTACTTTCTTTTCTTCAACAATTCTGGTAAATTTTCTTCTTCAATTTTTCTTTGTTTCTCCTCGGCTTTCTCCCTACAGATTGCCCAATACTCATTCTTTTCTATATTTGCTTTGAAATGGCTTTCACCTTTTATTCTCATTTTCCAATAAATTATCTGACCTTGGACAGTATCTATTCTTCGCGCAACTTTTTTCAAAGCTCTTTTAGCCGCGCCTTTTTTTTGAGGCGATGCAGTTGAATCTTTAAGCGTAGCCTCTATTTCTTTTTTCCATTCCAAAACTTCTTTTATTTCTTCTCGAATATCTTTATACTTCTCTTTAATTTCTTCTTCAGTTAAAGGAATGTTTTTATGTTTAGAGTAATATTGTGTTGCCATTTTTATTTTAGGGATGTTTGATTTATTAATGTTTTTATACTTTGAATATAATCATATAAACAAATGAAAAAGAAATGGTATGTGTATATTCTTGAATGTGGGGATGGTTCGTTTTATACTGGTGTGACAACCGATGTGGATAAAAGAATGAAAGCGCATGCAGAAGGGAAGGGGAGTAAGTATGTTTATAATAAAGGTTTTAGGAAACTTCTTTTTGTGAAACCATGCAAAGACAAATCAGATGCGCACAAATGTGAGTATGAAATTAAGCAATTGCCGAGAGAGAAAAAGTTGGGATGGTTTTGAAGGAAATCGCGTGAAGGGATTAGATTTATAAAACAAAATAATATTTAATTAAATGGCAAGAAAGAGACCAAAGAAAAATAAGAAACGTGGAATGGAAAAACGGTTGAAAAGTGGACGAAAGAATAAGGTTAAGTAAAGAAAGATTGTTATTAATTCTTCTTTGAATTTTTTATAATTAAAGATTAACTTCTTATTCCAAAATCTCGTCTTGGTTTTAAACCATCTCTTCTTCTAGTGTTTGGTCTGCCTACGCTTCTTCTATTATCAGAAGTAGGTTTTCTAGAACCTCTGTTATCTCTTGGACGATTAATTCTTCCTTTGCCAAAACCTCTGTTATTTATTGGAGGCTTACTTTGTCCTATGCTAAAACTTTTTCTTGCTCTTGGTCCACTATCTCTTCCATGTGGTCTTCTAGATGCAAAAATTCTTCCTTTATGTTCTCCAAATCTCTTTCTTTCTTCAATAATTATATTAACTCTTTCAAACCATGGAGTCTTTAACTTTTCAATTTTTAATTCTTCATCCTTTAGAATATTACTAAAGTTTTCATAATCTCTGCTACATAAAATACTAATTGCAATTCCTTCTTGTCCAGCTCGAGCAGTCCTACCAATTCTATGGATATATTCAGAACTTGTTTTTGGCAAATCATAGTTGTACACATGGCTCACACCTGGAATGTCAAGTCCTCTTGCAGCAACATCTGTGCACACTAAAACATTCACGCCATTCTTTGAATTGAATTCGTTCATCACTTGGTTTCTTTTATTTTGAAGCATTCCTCCATGAATTCCTTTTGCATTAATTCCAAGATTATTCAGATTGTTTGCGACAAAGTCAACATTGTTTCTTGTTCCACAAAATACCATAACTAAATTGTTTTTTTCATTTTTTAATAAAGAAACAAACAATGAAAACTTCAGACCATCTGGAACATCATAGTAAATTTGTTTAAGTTTAGAAGAGTCAAGATATGATTCAACAGAAATCTCTACTGGTTTTTGTGTATATTTCTTAGCAAGATAGTCCATCTCAGAGGATATAGTTGCTGAAAAAAGCATTGTTTGCCTTTTCTTTGGGCATTCATTAATTATTTCTTCAACATCTTTTTGAAATCCCATATCAAACATTCTATCAACTTCATCTAAAACAAGAAATTTAACTTGACCTAAATTTAAAGTATTTCTTCGAAGGTGATCTAAAATCCTTCCCGGAGTTCCAACAATAACATCTGTGTTTTGAATTTTTCTAATTTGAGTATTAATATCAACCCCTCCATAAACAGAGAGAACATTTAATTTTTTATGTTTAGAAAATTTCTTAATTGAAACAGCAACTTGTTCTGCTAATTCTCTAGTTGGCGTTAAAATCAAAGCTTGAACTCGTCCATTTTTTTGGAGGTTTTCTACAATACTAGAAGCAAAAACTAGAGTCTTTCCTGAGCCAGTAACAGAACCTCCAATAACATCACGCCCAGCTAATACTAAAGGTATTGTTTTTTCTTGAATATCTGAAGGAATTTTAATTTTCAAATCTGATAAAATTCCCAGCATTTCATTATTTAAACCTAGTTCTTCAAATGTTTTCATTTTAATTTATTATTCTATTATCTTCAATCAAGAAATAATTCTTGAAGCAAGTCTTTACAGCTAAGCTCCAAGACTCTAACAACATATAATAATAATTTAGGATTTTGAGGGTTTATAAGATTATTGGTATGGGTTTAGAATAAAAATATTTATAAGCACATATTTCTTTTAGGATAAATGAAAAAGAGTTGTGTCGTGTTTTTGTTTGCTTTGTTATTAGTAATGCCTTTGGTTGTAGCAAATACTGAAACAAAGATTAAAACAGTTCCTCTTGCTGAAGTTCAGATGGCAATTTTTGATTCAGATAAAGATGTGATTACCATTACTGAGAGATATACTGGAGAGTCTGATGAATATGGAGATATTTCTAAAACATTTGAAATTGCTTATGATAAATTCGGTTTAATAATTTTTGTTAATAAAGATGATGAGAAACTTATTTCTAATGAAAAATTCTTAGATAATCCTTCTGGAGAGTTTGTTTATTTAGAGGCACCTTATAAGAATGTTGAATTGACTTCAACACCTGGATTTGAAAATGGGGTTGAAGTTGAAGTTGAAGAGATTGAAGAAGTTAATGAGACAGCGGAAAATGAGACAGAAATTTTAGAAGAAGAAGGTATTATAATTTCTAAAACTGGTTTTTCTGTTTTTGGTGAGGAAGGGGTTTTATCAAAAAGGAACTTTATTATATTTGGAGGCTTTTTACTTTTAATTGTAATTGTTGGATTTGTTGTAGCGAGTATTAAATATAAAAAACATAAAAACCCAAAAGAAATTAAGATTAAAAAATTAAGTGAATTACAAAAAGAGAAGAAAGAAGATTTAGAGGAT
>CAZGTS010000037.1:0-5280 GCA_964528865.1 Candidatus Woesearchaeota archaeon | reverse complement strand
TTTTATTCTTTCAAGAATTTTTTCAAATCCTGAACAAAACTTAAACTGGGTTTACCGCACAAGTTTAAATTTAAACATTCCTTATTATCCTTTATTTTGGTTTATAGGAATATTTTTTATGACAATCTTGACAAATTTCTTTTTGAAAAAGATACTTAAATCCTAAACCTCAAAATTCCTCCAATACCAGAAAGATTCAAAAACTGCTCTCCTTCTGAATTATCAATAGAAATAATCTCCACAACTGCACCAGTGCTTTTTGCAATATCAATCAACCCTTTAGAAACTTCTTTACTAATCTCTTTGGAAAGCAACAAAGTTTCAACAGCTCCATAATTCAATGCGTGTTTCGTGTCCTTTTCTCCACGCGTAGCTAAATAAGGTTTCTCCCCCAAAGTCTCAAAAAATTTCTCTAAAATTTTCTTTTCATGAATAACTTCTTGCTCAGCCAAAACATCCTGACTCGCAGTCACCAAATCTTTCAAACCAGACTCATCTGTGTTCCCAATATCCTTAACCCCAATAACTTTCTCTTGCAACTGTGTCTGCAAATATTTTCCATCAAGAAACTCGTCTTTTGTCGGCACAGGCCCTCCAACCAAAATTCCTTTTAACTTTTTATTCTCAAAAAAAATCTTCTTCATCTCTTCTGCAATCCTCTTGTAAAAATCTCTTGTCAAACCCTCTGTAATCCTATGAAATCTCTGACTTGATTGCCCCCCAGCCCGAACCTTGCTCGGAATACCAGAAGACATATTATGCAACATCTCAATTCTCTTTCCTTCTAAAATTCCAATTGTCGCCTCTTTCCTGTCCATTACCAAAAGCCCGTAAACTTCATCGACCTCTAATTGTTCCTGTAATGTCTCTAAAACAAATTCTTTATCACAACGGTACAACCTCATTTTCAATGGTTGCGGCGGTTCAATATCCCACAACTGCATATCACTTTGTCCCTCTTGCTTAGAAATATTTCCTGCAAAAATAGCCATTCCATTCCCAGGCGTCTTCTTAAAATCCTTCAAAAACCGCACAATCTTATCCAAAGCATCACCCACATTCTTCCTCGTCGCAGTCGACTTAATATTCTTCGCCGTCGACTTCTCAGCCTCCAACTGCCTCTGCACAGAATTCACATCATAACCTTCAGGAATATAAACACTAATCAACTCAGTCGCACGCCCCTTGTGCTTATGCAATTCTTCCAAAACACTTTCAAGTTCTTCTTTAGATAATTTCATGGTTCCTCCTAAAATTATTTAATGGAAATTTTATATTTGCTTTTGTTAGCACCATATTAAATAAAAAGAAATAGTGTTTATAAAATTAGGGTTATCTTAGAGCCTGTATACTTAAAAGATTTTCATATTTAATAATTACTCTACTTCCTAAATTCATTTCAAGATTAAAATAACCTCTTTCTCCATTGGAAGAAATCACCACCTTTCCAAATTCTTAAATAATATCTCCTTCGCTAAAAACCAAAAGAGTTTTACCTTTATATGATTCAATTAAAAATTTTCTATAAATTTCTGTTTTAAGCAAATCAATTTCATTATATCCTATTGGAATATTTTCTAATCCTTTCATTTTTTAAATAACTTATTTGATTTATAAAAATTTATATTCTAAAACTCCACTTTAA
Organism: Candidatus Woesearchaeota archaeon; assembly: GCA_964528865.1. Classification (GTDB taxonomy): domain Archaea; phylum Nanobdellota; class Nanobdellia; order Pacearchaeales; family GW2011-AR1; genus JAGLYK01. The sequence goes on along the minus strand of CAZGTS010000037.1, from coordinate 3,635 downwards.
ACTTCCCTTCCTTTATCTTCTTAGCCACTGTAACATTCTTTAAATCCTCAAAAACATCTTTCAATTTTTCTCTATATTTCTTCTCAATTGTCAAAACAATTTCAGCATTCATTGGTTTTTTAGCATTTGTTTTTTCTTGTCTAACTTTTGAAATCACCCCAAACATCAAATCCAAAACTTCCTTATCTATTTTTCCAATTTTAATTTCCTCTGACCAATTACTAATATGAATGCTCTTTGCCCCTTGTAAAGATTTTTTCTTAAAATCTTTCGGGGCCTGTCTGCAGGTTCTCGTGCCGGGAACATCGTGAGACGGTATACGCCCGTGGTGTGCCTTTTCTATTTTTTTAAAATGTTCTTGATAAATCTCTTCTGTAATAAAAGGCATAATTGGTGCAGCCATTTTTAAGATATTTAGAAGCACTTTATACAAAGTATACTGTGCAGAAACCTTTGCATCTCCTTCCCCTTTGTAAACTCTCTTCTTAACAATCTCAATATAATTATTTGTAAAATCCTTCCAAAAGAAATTCTCAAGCAACAATTTCACCCTCGCGATTTTATATTCATCATAAGCTTTAGTAACTTCCTTAATCACAGAATTAAGTTTCCCTAAAAACAAAGAATCTAACTTCTCTATTTTCTTTGGCGTCTTACAATCCCAATCTTCCAAATTCATAAAAACAAATTTTGATGCATTCAATAACTTAGTTGAAAATCTTTTTCCCGCTACAAGTTCTTTATCTGAAAACGCCACAGCCTCGGCAGGTCCAATTGACGCACACAAATACCTAAGTACATCTGCACCATATTCTTCAAAAACCTCTTGAGGCGAAATTCCATTTCCTAAAGACTTACTCATTTTTTTCCCATCTCTCCCCAGCATCCAACCATTAATATACAATTCTTCCCACGGGTTTTTTTTATAATGAAGCTGAGATTTAACAATTGTATTAAAATCCCAAAACGTAATTATGTCTTGACCATTACGCCTAATTGAAAAAGGTTTGTCTTTAATTTTTTTATGTGCAGGCGTGCCCTCTAAAAGTTCCTTAACAATTGTCGGCGTCAAAGATGAAGTTGCCCAAGTATTCATAATATCTTTTTCAGGAATAAATTCCTTGCCCCTACATTTTGGGCACTCTTTCACAGGAGGTTTTGTTTCCATCGGAACAACAGGCAAATCCTTTTCAAGTGCTAAAATAACTTCATCACACTTAGCACAATACCAAACAGGAAAAGATATTCCAAACGGAATCTGACGCGAAATACACCAGTCCCACTTCAACCCTTTAATCCAGTTATCATAACGAACCTTCATATGAGGAGGTATCCATTTAATCTCATTACCCCACTTTAACAAATCCTTCTTCAAATCAAGGTATTTAACAAACCATTGTTTATGATTAATAAACTCAACAGGATTCTTACACCTTTCACACACATTAACTATATGCACAATATTCTTCTTACTCTTAAGAAATCCTTCTTTCTGTAAATCTTTCAAAATCTCTTCGCGTGCTTTTTCAACTTTCATTCCTTTATACTTGCCTGCCAAAGAAGTCATTCTTCCATCTTTATTAATTGCTTCTTTAATTGGGAGATTGTATTGCTTCTGCCATTCCATATCCTTCTGGTCTCCAAATGTCGCAGAATAAGCAATCCCAGTTCCTTTATCCATCTCTGCTCCATCATCTTCAATAATAGGGACCTCAATATCAAACAAAGGAATCTTTGCGGTCTTTCCCTTAAGATGTTTGTATCTCTTATCTTTTGGGTGATAAAAAACCGCAACACTTGCAGGAAATAATTCAGGTCGTGTTGTAGAAATAATCAAATTGTCTTTGCCAACTTTCAAAATAATATCAGAAAATATTCCAGCTACTTCTTTATCTTCTAATTCAACCTGCCCCATTGTAGTCTGGCAACAAGGACACCATAATGCAGGAGCATTTATTCTATATTCTCTACCCATCTTATACAAATCAATAAAAGATTTCTGAGAAATACGTCTTGCTCTTTTATCGATAGTCGAATAAAAAATATCAAAATCCGCAGACACCCCTAATCTTTTCATGTCCTCAAGAAACATTGGAATAAATTCTTCATAAATCATTTTATTTGCTAACTCAATAAAATCTCCTCTTTTCATCTTTTTGGAATCAACTTTCTTCTCTTTTTCAACAAGTTTCAGTGTAGGCAATCCATTATTGTCTGTACCAAATGGATTCAAAACTTCAAATCCGCGCATCCTTTTAAATCTAGCAAAAAAATCCTGATGACTATCACCTAATGCATGACCCATATGGAGCCTTCCACTAACTGTAGGAGGAGGAGTATCAAATGAAAAAATCTTTTTCTTTGTCTTAACATCAAATTTGTAAATCTTATCTTTCTCCCAAAAATCTGCCCATTTCTTTTCTATTACTTTAAAATCAAAATTATCTTTAACCATAGTTCATTACAATCAAGAAACTTTTAAAAACTATCTACTTTAATCAATAAAGTCTATTTTCTTTACTAAAACCAATAATTACTCTATCAGTTAAGAGTGTTTTATGTTTAAGATTTTTTTTATTGAATCTCAAATTTTCTTTTACATTAAAATCAGCATTCGATCTATCCAACACAAATCTTTCACCAACTTGAAAATCATAATAAAGAGAAGGATAATCAATATTCAGAATTCCTGCAAGCTGTGGTAACCCTTCTTTTTCAAAATATATTAAAGAATTTGGTTCAATTTTTTCATTCCTTAAAAGTTGAATTATATCATAAAATCTCGAAAATTCAATTTCTTTATTCGCTTTAGCTTTAGCTTTAACAGAAGAGTCATTTGAAAAAGAAGTTGAACTACAATAACGCCTGGTTGAATGATTTTTTTCCAAAATAATCTGCCCAACAGATCTAAATGAAAAATTTTCTCCCACATGCGGATGATATCTTTCTACAGATTGATTATAACTTTCAAAGAGAAATTCACCAGAATCTTTTATTTGTTGAAGAACATAATCAAAAGGTAATTCTTCTGAAACCCATTCATTTTCCATGAGAAAAAATATCTCTCCTTACTTTTAAAGATTATCGTGATAAAACACAATCTTTTTATATTAACTAATTTTTAACAATTCATGGCACAACAAAACCAAGTTCAAATGCCTGGTGGATTCGGCGGGTTAATGAGATTCAGCGAAGAATACTCAAGCAAATTCAATTTAAAACCAACTCATATAATTGTATTTATAATTCTGATAATTATTTTCAGATTTTCTTTAGGAATATTTCTTAGTTGAATATATTAAAACACATAAATCTTTAAAAAGTTGAAGAAGCAGGGAACTTTATGACAACTTTGAAAAGAATGTTTTTTAGCAAAGGAGATGAAAGGGTAAAATACTTAGTAAAAAAACATGAAGGAAAAAATTTAATCCTAAGAGATGATAGATATAGTGAAAATAAGTATCTCTCAGGAAAAGTTGTTTTGCAGAATGATGATGAGTTTGAAATTATGCATTCCAAAAAAAATATTGAGAGAGTAAGGTATGACTCAGTAATTGAAGCTATAGTGGACCTCAATAATCTCCCTTAGTTTTTCGTTAACCACTCTACTAATCTGCGAGCGTTAGCGAGCTGTA
>CAZGTS010000036.1:0-5338 GCA_964528865.1 Candidatus Woesearchaeota archaeon | reverse complement strand
TGGAATAAATGGTTTTACTCTTATCGAACCGTTTACCTCCAGTTTTTCTGTCGGGCTTATAGTGCCGATGCCGACGTTGCCGCCGTTTTCAATCACCATTTTGACGTTAGAACCAACTGTTGTGCCTGTGCCAATAGTTAAATCATCAGTTGTATCATCTAAAGCAAAATAGAAATCCTGAGCATTGCCCATAAAAGAGATAAATGTATCTTCTGCTCCGTCATCGCCTATTCTAATTTCTGGTGTAGTTCCTGCAACGTGTAATTCGGCATTTGGCCCCGTCGTACCGATGCCGATGTTGCCGTCATTATAATAAATATCATCTCTCTCACTCATTACATTTCCAGTTAATTTTCCAGAAAAATCATCAACCCTTTCTAACAAATTAAAATTATAAACAATCAAAACTAAAACTATTAATCCTACAACTCCTAAAACCAAAATTTTTCTCCCACGATTTGAAATTTTATTCTTCACCAATTTCTTTTTCATAAATTAATCAAGAGTAGATTGTTTAAAAAGTTTTCTTAATTAAAAATAAAATTTTAAACAAACTCGAAATTATCTAAAAACCAATCCCCAGAACCAACATCCCCACTAACGCAAACTCCTCCACTACATTCTCCACTTGAACAATCTCCATCTATTAAACAACTATCTCCGCTAATACCAGCACTAACAGAAAAACAATCATTAATTTTAGTTAAAGAATCTGTGACTCCACATTGATTTCTTCCAATAACAGGAGAGATTTTTATTGAATCTGGGATACTAGAAAAATCACTTGAGATATATGTTAACCCAGAATTTTTTTCTGGAAGTTTAACATCTCCATAACCAGAAGGAGATTGACCTAATCCGGGAATGGCCTGGGCCTCATTAGTCAAAGTATAACTTTTAGTCACGCCATTTCCAGCAACTGAAACAACAACCTTGTCAACATTTAAGTCCTGAATATTTATTGAAAACTTAAACGTCCCAGAATCATAACAAGTATATGATTCATTTATTTCCATTTTATTAAAAACTTCAGAACATGAACTAGTTTCTTCAAGACTAGTATTTATTAATTTGCTTATAACCACCCAAATAATTGCAACTGATACGATAACCAAAGCAATTAAAATTAGTATTACGATAATCTCTGAAAGACCCCTTTTATTAAACATATAATTATTCAATGAATTTAATTTATAATTCTTTCTAAAATCTTTAGATTTTTCTTTTCTTAACTTCTTCATTCAACCAGTTACGCCTCGCTTAATTTATTCTCAATTAATGAGCGAGGTGATGCTGGCTCAAATTTTTCTTTTCTTAATTTCTGCATTAAGCCACTTCTGCCAAGCAGGAAAAACCCTTTCGCCCATTGGCAAACCAATCTCTTGACTTATCTCATCAGAAATTTTGTGAAACTCATGATTAGAACGCGTGTTAAATTTCGCCTCTAAAATATCTTCATCACCAGTAATCTTCGCAACATCAACAATTTCTTTTTTTATCTTCGCCCTCAACAGAATATTATCATAAATAGCGTCCCAGTTTCCAGCCCACCCCCGAACATTCGAAGCGATATTTTTAATTATTTCACTATCTCCATTAATCAAATCTTCTGAAACCTCCAGTTCATCTTTCTCTACATTATATTTTAGCAAATCGACAAATCCTTTTTCCATTAGTGGATCTTGTTTCCAATGTTTCCGAACTTCTGAAATCTGTACAACCCTCTTAAATGAATGCAAACCATCAGGCGTTTTTATTGGATTACAAACTGCAATTATGTCTGTTGCCTTAAACGACGTCGCTGGAACACCCAAATCATTCACTACCCTATCAAAAACCCCATAAGGAGAAGCACCATGAATTGTACCTGCAACAACATTTGCCAAAGCCCCAACTCTCATTGCTTCATAGAGTGCCTTTGCCTCTTCACTTCTAACTTCTCCCATAATCAAGCAACTATCTCCTAATCTCAAACTCGTTCTTACCCCATCCTCCGCCGACACTTCTGTAGTTGTCTTCAACAAAGCAGAACGAACCTTCATTCTCAAAATATCATACTCAAGTTTTCTCAAGGACTCAACAGGCAACTCCAAGGAATCTTCAACAACAATAATTCTATTTTTAGAAATAATCTCCAACATCAAACTTCCTAATAACGACGTCTTCCCAGAACTTCTCGTCCCTGCAATCAACAAAGTTCTCGAGCCATCAATCAAAAAACTAAACAAACCAGCAGCAAAAGGATTAAGCATTTTATTTTTCACAAAAAGAGGCAATGTCCAAGGTTGCTCTCTGTGTCTTCTAATTGCATAAGCCAAACCATCTGGTGACAAAGGCCTCTGGATTATCGCAATCCATGAATCAACATCTTCTTGACTTGGAAGAATATTTGTAGAACACTCTTCATACTCTTCATGCCTCAAAAAAATATTTGTCATTGAAATCGGGGAATTCAAAACAATGTCTTGAAGTTTTTTATCCTGAAGTAAAACTTCAATAAGCCCAAATCCAATTGTATGCCTAACAAGAATCATCGCCAACTTATTCAAATCAGAGTAATTCAATTTTATTCCCTTTCCCTGTGCCAAATCCTGCAACAAATCCTTAGAAATATTAAAAAAAACCTGCCTTATCCTATCGGTATCTGTAAACTCTTCTGCCTGCGGTTGGTGCTCAATCAAAACACTTCTCGCAAGATTCAAAAGCAAACTATGTTCCTCACTCAAAGAATTCTCAGGAGGATTCAAATGATAAATTAACTTCGCTTCATCTTTCCTTCTCAAAATAGTTACAAGCGACTCATCATAATCATTATTAGAAATTTTATACTGATCGACGATCTCTGCTTCCCTCGGTAAATCTGAAACAAGCCTAGTAAAAGTAAAATTAGGAATCACATCTGGTTTAAAAAGATGGTGATAAATTTCTCTATCTCCTCTTTGATAATCCTTGATATAAGGTAAAGCCAACTGAATCAATTTTGTCTTTTCAAACAATTCAAAAATCTTTTCCAAGAAATTAATATAATTCGTCACATCTGTTTTATATTCATCAATTGTTTTACTTAAGAAAATCTTTGCCTTAATAATAATTTTCTTCAATTCGCTATAAGCAGTAACTGGGTCCTGTTTCATCAAAAGTAAAAAAGAAAAAACATCATTATATCTACGAGTAAAAAATTCTCCATGATTAGTAATAAGTTTATCCTGGGATAAAATTTTTTCTTGCCTAACAAGATAAACATAAAACTGAGCAATCTCCAAAAGCAAAGAAGTCTCTTTAAAATCATAATTATAATTTTTCTGTTGAACAAAAATCACTCTTGAAACATTTGGGTTGTCCATTAAAACATCAATCGTCCTCCCCATAACTTCTGCATGATTAGAAAGACTTGGCACATAAGGAGCCCCAATATAATTAATAAAAATAATATCTTCTCCCCCTTTTCTCTGAATCTCATAAGAGTATAATTTAGTTTCTTTGTTGAACTGCATTCTATCAAATTTAATCATTGCCCTAATTTGGACAAATGAAAATCCTATTTTATTTACTCATTACAAAACAAAGACATTTATAGATTTTATTATAATAAACAATAACAAATTTAAACCCCTTTAACATAATATTTACATGGAAGAAGAGATGAATTCCGCAGGACAAGCTTTTGGAGAAACCAATCTTAAATTAAGAAATTTAGAAGAAAACCAAAGAATCGTCAAAGACAGACTTCTTTTAATAGGGCAAAATCTTTTAGAAACTAAAGAAAAATCAAACCAAGATACGCTAAACATAAAAAAAGATATTGAAAAAATTAAACAAGAAATGGAACGAATGATAAACTTTTTGGAAACAGCCTCAAGCGAGTTTTCGAAGTTTGCGAAAAAAGAAGATTTAGAAATTTTATCAAAACAAGCAAAAATGTTTCAACCATAAAAATTAAAAAATGAAATTAACTAATATTAAAATAAAAAAGATGTTAATTTAAAGTGGGAACTTTAGACCAAGTAATACAAATGAAAAATCAAGGAATTTCTGATGAAGAAATTGCAAGTAAATTGCAAGAACAAAAAGTTTCTCCAAAAGAAATTAACGATGCAATGAACCAATCAAAAATAAAAAATGCCGTCTCAGATATAGAAGGTATGCAACCATCAATTATGAATTCTCCCAAACCAACAAGTAACAAAGAAGACATTTATGTTCCTCAAGCCCAAGAATATGAACAAGAAATATATGCTCCTCAAGCAGAATACCAACAAGAAGAATACTCTCCTCAAACAGGTTACAATGAATATTCTTCCCAAACAGGAACAGACACTGACACAATGATTGAAATTGCTGAACAAGTTTTTTCTAAGAAAATGCAAAAAATACAAAAGCAATTGGAAAAATTAAACGAGTTCCAAACACTCTCTCAAGTAAAAATAGAATCTACTGCAGAAAGACTCAAACGAATAGAAACGATCATAGACAACTTGCAAATTTCAATTCTTGATAGAGTTGGTTCTTATGGAAAAAATTTAGGCAATCTAAAAAAAGAAATGTCTATGATGCAAGATTCTTTTAAAAAAATTTCAAAACATAAAACAACAAAAAAGCATTCTAAAAAATAAATTTAATCTTTCATAAAAAAAGGAGTATATTTTCCAGAAGGTTTAGAACTTGAACCTCCTACAATAATCCCTATAACTGCTAAAATAAAAACAACTCCAGCAATCATTGGCCAATTATCTTGCCACCACCAACCAGTAGACCATCCTAAAGCACCAGCAGTTTTAACCAAAACAATTATTAAAATAATTCCTGCAACACCCAATAAAATCCACTTAGTTGGATCACTATCTTTTTCTGAATTCAAAAACAATCCTAAAATAATCATGACAACTAAAATAATAGATAATGCAATTCCTAATCTTGGAAAAATTTCAGCAAAAAATTGAGACACCATTGGAAATTGTAAAGCCAATAATCCCACAACAAGTGCAATAATCCCATTAATAGATTTATTTTGAAACAATTTAATTTGACTTAATATCCCAAACACCAAAGCAAATATCAAAAGAAATGGAAGAAGATACTGAAAAAATCCTGCCTGATCCCATTGAGAAAGCATATCTCCAATAACAGTCCCGTCAAAATAAGTATATGAAACTAACACCAAATTTTTTATCATAATTAGATTCAACTAAATATCTTTAAATATGTTTCGAATTAACTCTTAGAACTAGAACTTTTCAAAACAACTGCCAATGCAGCTGCAACAACAGCAACAAACATAAAATTTGTCCAAAAAGTATTGCTCCAACTTTGCTTAAATAAAAAGTCAAATGTATCTGTG
>CAZGTS010000035.1:0-5732 GCA_964528865.1 Candidatus Woesearchaeota archaeon | reverse complement strand
ATTAAAAAATTACTTGGAAAAGGAAAAATAAGCAAGATTAGAATAGAATATACTCCTGTTGGAGAGAAGATAATTATCGCTACGCATAAACCTGGATTAGTTATTGGAAGGCGGGGGGAAAAGATTGAAGAAATATCAACGCTTTTGAAAAATAAATTCAAACTTGAAAATCCATATATAGAAGTTGAAGAAGTTACTCAACCTGAGTTTGATGCACAAATTATGGCGGACGATATTGCGTTGAGTTTGGAAAGGTTTGGACCTTTAAAATTTAAAGTTACTGCATATAGAACATTACAAAGGATAATTAAAGCTGGAGTAAAAGGTGTTGAAATAAGATTGAATGGCAAACTTCCGAGTTCAAGAGCAAAATCTTGGAGGTTTGCACAGGGTTATTTGAAGAAGACAGGAGACCCTGCAAAACTAGTTGACAAAGCTCAAGCAAGAGCAGAAACAAAACCAGGAACAGTTGGAGTTAAAGTTAGCATACTTTCACCTCATGTAATACTAAAAGATCAGATTGTAATTGATGACAAACTTATTCAAACATTAAAGGAAAATTCAATAGAGCCTGTTGAGGAAATTAAAATTAAAAAAACTAAAAAGAAAAAATGAAATACAAAGAAATTAAAAAATTAAGTGAACAAGACAGAGAAAAGAAATTGAAAGAATTAAAATTAGAGCTAGTTAAGTCAAAGGTTAATGTTTCAAAGACAGGAAGTGCGAAAGTGAAAACCATTAAAAAAATAATTGCGAGAATACTTACGTTCAACAACTTAGAAAATAAATCTGAGGAGTTGAAGTAAAATAAATATGGAAATATGTCCAAAGTGTGGCTTGCCTGAGCAAGCTTGTGTGTGTGAGCAGATTGTAAAAAGCTCGCAGAAGATAAAGGTAGCAACCGACAAGAAACGATATGGAAAAATCGTGACTGTTGTTACTGGGTTCGAGAGTGGGATTGATGTAAAGAAAATCGCAAAGGCTCTGAAAAATGAGTTAGCTTGTGGTGGGACTTACAAAGATAACATAATTGAACTTCAAGGAGATCACAGGAAAAAGATAAAAGAACTGCTGGTCAAGTTGGGGTTTGAAGAAGATTCCATTAGTGAATAGAACCATTTGCCCGCCCAAGCGTGGTCGGACGAAAGACTCGATATCGGAATAAACACACAAGAGGTGAAGGAAACAAAAATGAAAGAACAAGAAAAGAAAAAACAGACAGAGAAAACTAGCGAGAGCTGTAATGAAAGAGATTGTCATGTTCATGGAAATTTGAAATCTCGTGGTAGGACTTTTGAAGGAAAAGTAATTAAGAAATTCGATAAGAGAATTACAATTGAGTTTGAAAGAATGATTTATGTAAAGAAATATGAAAGGTACAAAAAGTCAAAGACAAAAATTCATGCACGACTTCCGATTTGTATGGAAAAAGAAATCAATATTGGGGATTTAATAAAAATTCAAGGATGTCGACCATTAAGTAAAATTATACATTTTGTGGTTATTGAGAAAATAAAAGGAGGGGAAGAGAAATGAAAGATAATATGAAAATGGCTAGAGAAATATATGAAGGATTTTATAAGATTGCTGAAATAATGAATAGTAGCAGTTATACACGTGACTTATCTTTGTTTGTGGATAGATTCTTGACAAATAGAATTCAAGGGGCTTGGGATGATATCGAGGGGAACGGAGGCATTCCTTCAAAAGAATCAAAAGATTTGGTGATGGTTATTAGAACCATAAATAAAGAATATTCTCCAAAATTTGAAAAATTAGTAAATAAACAAGAGGAGGCAATAAAATAAAACCAGTGGGTGCGAGACCAACAAGAGCATTTAATATTGGTGCGAGAATGATTTCGTCTGATAATAGCGGGGCAAAAATTGTGAAGATTACCGGAATTAAACACGGGAAGAGTAAGAAGGCGCGACAAGGTTATGCGAAGATTGGAGACTGGGTTAAGGTTGCTGTGAAGAAAGGGGTTCCAGATATGAAAGGAAAAGTTTTTGATGCAGTAATAATCAGGCAAAAAAAACCTTATAGAAGAATTAGTGGAGAGAGGATTGCATTTGAAGATAATGCAGTTGCTATTTTGAAAGATGACAAAGGAAATCCAAAGGGAACTCAAATTAAAGGATCAGTTGCAAGGGAGGTACTCGAGCGATGGCCACAAGTTGCGAAGATTGCTAGTATTATATATTAAAATGAAACCAGATGTAACAATAGGGATAACTCAAAATAGACATTACAAAAGAGCAAAAGAATTATATAATAAATTCCCAGAATTAAATGAAAAAATATTAACTAGAATAATGGATTGGGAAGGAAATTATTTCTCTATAATTGCAAAAGGCAAATATGTAAATGATTTATGGGAGAGAAGGAATGAACTTGGAATAATAGAGATGTTAGGTGCAAAAATAAAGGAAAATCCATGGAGTCAAAAATGAAAAAACAATTTAGCACAAAATGGAAAGCAAGTAAACAGCCTCGGAAGCAGAGGAAATTTATAGCAAATGCTCCATTGCATTTGAAAAGAAAAATGTTAAGTTCGAATTTGTCAAAACCTTTGAGAGAGAAACACAAAATAAGAAATATTGAACTAAGAAAAGGAGACAAGGTTCTGATTATGAGGGGGAAGTTCAAGAAAAAACAAGGCAAGGTTACAGAAATCAAGACAAAGCTTTTGAAAGTTTATATTGAAGGGATTCAAATTAAGAAAACAGATGGTTCAAAAGTTAATGTTCCGTTGAAGGCTTCAAATTTACAGATTGTTGAATTGAATTTGGATGATAAAAAGAGGTTTAAGAAATTAGAGGAAGAAAAGAAAGAAAAACCAAAGACCGAAGAACCTAAAAAGACTGTTCAAAAGGAAGAAAATAAGGAGAAAACAAAATGAATGAAATAAATGAATTCAGATTAGAAAACATGGACCAAATAATAAACGCAAAAGTGGGAGACATTATTCCTATTTGCAATGTTGTAGACTCAAAGAATGCCCATCATGTAACAAAAGGACTTATCACAAGAAGAAAAGGAGAAAGCAGAGAGGTGATAGCAAAAAATTATCATGGCATTCCTGTTCAAATTAATATAAAAAACATTGAAGAAGATGGACTAGAAGGTATTATGAATGTAATCCATGAAAACAACAATTTGACAAGACACTATCGTATTTTTGCATGCCCAGAAGAAATGGTTATGCGGGGCCAAGCCAAATCAAATTCAACATATAAACAATTAGAATGGGGCGACCCAAGAATTAATCAATATAAAAAAGCTACGGAGAAGAAAAATGAATCAAAGAATTAAATTAAATAACGCGGTTTGTGCGCGATTTCCATCGGAGGCTCTTAAAGAAATCGCTCCACGGAACAAGAAGGGAAATCCAAAAAAACCGCTTAGGTTTTATTGAAATGACACACTTGAAAAGACAAAAAATTCCAAAAAATTGGCCAATAAATCGGAAGGGCACGAAATATGTAGTAACACCTAATTTTAAGGGGTTGCCGATTTTGATTATATTAAGAGATATTTTAAAATTAGCTCAAAACAGAAAAGAAGTAAAGAAAGCACTTCATGCAGGGCATATTTTGCTTAATGAAAAAATAGTGAAAGACGAAAAAAATAGTGCTTTGTTATTTGATGTGATTACTAATATTCCTGCTAAAGAAAACTATAGAATTGAATTATCAGATAAAGGCAAATTCAAAGTTGAAAAAGTTTCAGAAGCAGGTAAAAAAATAGCAAAGATTATGAACAAGAAAACTTTGAGAGGGAAGAAAATACAATTGAATTTGAGCGACGGAAGAAATGTTTTATCAGACGTTAAATGCAACGTGGGGGATTCTGTTCTAATTAGTTTTAAAGAGAATAAAATAGAGAAATGTTTAGGATTAAAAGAAAAGGCAAAGGTTATTATTATTGCGGGAAAGCATGCAGGGACGCAAGGAGTAATAAGAAAATTGAAACTTGAAAGAAAGATGGCAAGTGTGATTAGCAACGGAGAAGATATTAATGTTTTAATTAAACAATTGATGGTGATAGAATAATGGAAAACAAAATGCGGGAGGTAAAAATTGAGAAAGTTGTTTTGAGTATAGGAGGTACTGGAGATTATTTGGAAAAAGGGATTAAACTTCTTGAGATACTTACTCAAAGAAAACCAGCTAGGATGAAATCAAAGAAAAGAATTCCTTCGTGGAGTGTAAGACCTAATTTAGAAGTTGGAGCAGTAGTGACGATTAGAAAAAACGCAGAAGATGTTTTGAAAAAAATGCTTGGGGCTGTTGAAAATGTTTTGAAAAAAAAGCAAGTTAGTGAGAATAATTTTTCGTTTGGAATAAAAGAATATCTTGAAATTCCAGGTGTTGAGTATGTTAGAGAGATAGGAATTATGGGACTTGATGTGACTGTTGTTTTTAAGAGAACAGGCAGAAGAGTAAAGTTAAGGAAAATTAAAAAAGGCAAAATCCCAAAAAAGCAAATAATCTCAAAGGAAGAAATAATTAAATTTATGAAAGAAAATTTCCAAACGAGGTTTGACTAAAATGAAAGCAAATTATAAATTTCCATTCATCCAAAAAATGTACAGAGGTTATTTTGAATGACAGCAAGTGATTGGAAAAAGATTTTGAAGCAATTAGAATCAAAGCCAGTAATAAAGGCTCGGTTTATTAAACATAACAAACCAAAGGAAAGGAAAATTGGGATTGCGGTGAACAAGTGTGAGAGATGTGGAAGATATGGTGCGCACATAAAATCATATGGATTAAATTTATGCCGACACTGTTTTCGAGAGATCGCAGTAGAAATCGGCTTTGAAAAATATAGTTAAAATGGAAACAAAATATAAACAAAAAACTGAATTAAAAGAATCTGCAAATTATACTACCCTTCTCGAAGAATTAAATTCTCTTGAAGAAAATTTAAGTATGGAGGTTACAAAATGAGTCAAGATATAGTTGCTGATGCTTTGAATATGATAAGGAATGCAAAGAAAGCAAAAAAAACAGAAGTAAAGATAAAGAGAATTTCAAATTTGTTAATCGAAGTTTTGAAAATAATGAAACAAGAAGCTGTTGTGAAGAAATATAAGATTAACAGCAAAGATAAAACCATGGATATTACAATAGGAAATTTAACAGATTGTAGAGCGATAAAGCCGAGATTTACTGTTGATAAAACGCAAATTGAGAAATATAGAAGAAGATATTTGCCTGCGAGGAATTTAGGAATTATGATTGTTTCTACGAACAAAGGTTTGATGACGCACGAGGAAGCTCAAAAAGAAAAAATCGGAGGATGCTTAGTTGCATATTTTTATTAAGATGATAAATAAATTAATTGAAAAAATTGAAGAGAGTAAGATAACGGATCTAATTTGTGGAGGATTGCTTAAGATGGATTTAGCTTATGATAGATTTCATAATTGGCTTGATGAAAAAAATGGAGAAGCATATCCGACATCCACTTTCTTTTACTTAAATGAGCCTTATTTGGACGATTAAAATGAAAAAAGAATTACAACAAATAATAGAAATTCCAGAAGGAGTTGAAGTTAATCTAGAAGAAAATAGTGTAACTGTGAAAGGCAAAGAAGGAGAGATTAATCGAAGTTTTGATTTAGGTAAATTAAATTTTGATAAGAAAGATAATAAGATAATTATTGGGAATAAACAATCAACAAAAAGAGAAAAGAAAATGATGAATACAATTGCGCAACATAT
>CAZGTS010000034.1:0-5893 GCA_964528865.1 Candidatus Woesearchaeota archaeon | reverse complement strand
GGAATTCGATTTGATTGGAAAAATTGTTTCTGAGAATTTGAGTCCTGATGCACAAGTTATTATTGGTGCGAGAATCAGCAAGGATTTTGTTGGTAAAGTGCGTGTTATAACTATTATGACTGGTGTTAAGTCACCTTATGTATTGGGGAGATCTGTTGAAGAGCAATCACTTCCAATGGCTAAAGAAATTTCTGATTTAGGTATAGAATTTTTAAGATAGATTTTTTATTAATGCCCTGGGGAAACTCAGGGTTTTTGTTTTTTTAGAAATATTTATAAATTAATAATCCATTTTGTTTTAATGGTAAAAGAGGTTCAAAAAAAAGTTTCTCAGCCAAAACAAGAGATTCAAAAATTAAATGTTCAATTAGAATCTGTTAGTATTAAAAAAGTTGGGGTTCTTTCTCTTGCGAATTTATTTGCTGTTTTGAATGTTTTTTTCGGACTTATTGTTGGGCTTTTAATAATGTTGCTATCATATTTTTTCCCTGAACAAATAAATGTTGAAGGGTCTTTTTCATTTATAGTTGGTCCTTTTTCTATAATAATTTTTCCAATTGTTTGTGGAATTATGGGTTGGTTTATAGGACTTATCGCAGGTTTATTTTATAATCTTACAGCAAAGATAACTAAAGGAGCTATTTTATATTCTTAGAATAATTTATGATTTTTTAAACATCTAAGGTTTTGATCTTGTTCATTTTTTTATTTCCATATTTGTTAAAATAAAGAATTTGATTAAAATCTATTTTTCTTTTGTTTTCTGTTTTTCCATATTCATAACCGATAGGGAATATTGCTTCAACATTAATGTTTTCTGGAATTTGTAAGGCTCTTTTTACTTGTTCTTCAACAAAATGTCCAATCCAGCAAGTTGCGAGTTTTGTTTCTTGTATTTTTAGTAGAAAGTTTTGCATTGCTGCACCTGCTTGTTGTCTGCAGTATTTTTTTCCTTGTTCTTCATAAGAATTAATTGTCCTTAAAGGGTTTGTGCAAACGACTACAACATATTGTGCTTGGGTAATAAAATATTGTTGTGCGGCATCTGCGAGTTTTTGGATTTTTTCCTTGTCGCTGATAACAATAAATTTTAAACTGAATATGTTTCCGGCCATAGGAGCGTATCTTACAGAATCAATACACTCTATGATGTCTCGCCAGTCTGGTTTTTTAGAAGTGAATCTTCTTACACTATGTCTGTTTTGAATTGCCTTGTCTAACTTCATGGTTAGCATAAGAAGAAGATGTTTATAAAATTAGTGTTGATATCTTTTAAATCCTGTAGGATTTTTGATATCCCAATATTGTCCTATTCTTTGAGAAAGATTGGAACAAATATATCCTAATTCTCCAATTCTTTTTCTTGGTAAGTCTTTGGTTATTGCTAGTTCTTCACTTAAGATTATTAATCTATCTGCGGATAATTTTTTTGATACTTCTATCTTGCTTTCATCTTCCTTTTTTCCATAAAGTTCCCAGAAAAATATTATCTCTTCTAAAAAGCTTTCCTTCATCTTAAAGTCTCTTGATTTTTTTCTTAATATTTTTGATGCATGGGCAATTGAATTATAATCCTCTTCTTCTAATTTCTTTCCTTGTTTTGTTGCATGTAAACTTAAATAAACTGCAACTTCACTAAAAAAACCTGAAAGGGAAAAATCTTCTAAATCAAACTTATTTGGGTAATCTCTCATATTATTAAATTGAAATTTCACTTTAAATTAATTAGTGTCCTGGAGAATATAAAAGATAAACTTTAAAAGCAAAAATCTTTTAATTCTGTTATGTCTCCGTGGCTCAGTTGGTAGAGCGATCGGCTGTTAAGTACAAATCAAGATTTGTTTATTCTGTATCTTGAAGATAACAGAAACCGATAGGTCGTAGGTTCGAGTCCTACCGGAGACGTATTAATTTGGGAGGAGAATTTGGTTTGATGAGCGATTTTGTGCAGCAAGTAATTTTTAAAATCAATAATGCGCGTGAGGTCGCGAATCGTCCTATTTGAAATATTTATTGTTTTAACCCTAAATCAATAGGTTCTTTGATTTGATGTTTTTCTAAGAAGTTGTATACATTAGATTGTTTTGAACCTTTGATTATTGAGATGATTGCGTCTTGAGCGTTTTCAATATATTCTGGTTCGCCGATAATTCCCACAAAATTATCTTTTAATTCAAAGTTGCATTTTGTTAAGTCGTGCAGTGTTTTGAGGGTTTTCCCTTTTGTTCCAATTATTCTTGCTCTGATTCTTTCAAGGTCTTTTCTTTTTGTGTAGTCTTTTATGTTTAGAATTTCAAATGTTGCGTTTTGTTCTTTTATTAAAATCGCATTTGAAAATGGAAATCCGAAATTTAAAGCATCAATAACTTTTTCTGCAACATATTCATCTTCTGGTTTTCCTTCAATAGAAACTTCTTTTCCTCTATTTGCGATTTTTACATTTAAGAGCTTTTCAAGTCGTTTTTTGTTTTTTGTTATTCTTGGAAGTTTTTCACAAAGAATGGTTTTCATGATAGAAATAAGAAGGAGAAGGTTTTAAGGTTTTTGATTTCTGAGAATGCAATGTGGCAAGGAAAATCTTTGATTTTCCGAAGAGTTAATTTGGAATTTATAGATGGATTATTGGTGCACGATTTTTAATTTTAACCAAAACTTATCCCAATTTTTTTCATTAATCCTTTTTTGATAAAGAGACAAATCTTGATAAGGAAGAGGAATTGGCTGGACAACAAGATTCATTAAATCATCTAATCCATGTGGTGCGCAAATGGTAAAGCTATCGTCATCTTCTAATCTAACACCAATACAAGTTGGAGTTTCACTCCAATAAGCGATAGATTTGCAAGAAGATTTTGCTTTAGAATTCTTTCTTGCTTGATTTTTAACTTCCCATTTTAGATGTGGAGATTTTTTTCCTAAAGTTTCTTCTGATAATTTTTCTCTGTCACCTCTTATATCAGAAGAATAAAAATAAATAACATCTACGTCCTGTTGGTGGGAAGTTGTTGGCAAATCATGTAAATAATTTCAAATAGTATTTCTTATAGCGCCCGCCGCAATATACCAATCTGGCAATTTCAAATCCCGAACATTTTTTAGCGCGCCCATTAACCAACCTTGTTGTCTTATTATCTGGATAAGTTTTGCTTCATATTGATTAGTCATAAATTAAATTATTCTGAATCTTTTATTAAGATTTATGTTGTGTACCCATAAATTAAGAATGAGTCATAGGGTTTACAAATTCCAAATTAATTGCGTATAACATAATGGAATGCGAACTTTTTAGCAAATTATTTTTTATTTAATTAAATTAAAATTCTTCTTTTTCTGTTTTCAAATAACCTTCTCTTTTTAGCCATGCAATTTGATTTGGTTTGTACTTGAGAAGTATGTCTGCTTTTGTGTCATCAAGTTCCCAAGGTTCTAGAATTATGACGTCTTCTGGGCGAAGCCAGAGTCTTCGTTTTAATCTTCCTGGAACCCTGCAGTTTCTTTGTTTGCCGTCAAGGCAGTTTACCATCATCTTGTTTCCTCCGAGTCGTTGTTCGATTATTCCAATTACTTCTCTTCCCCTTGGAAGAGGTGCCCGCATAATTTTTGGTTCGTCTGGATTTGGAAGAAATCTTTTAGGTTTCATTTAAATTAAAAAGAAGAAATTGTTTTATAAATTTATAGCAAAACCAGAGCAAACGGAATTCCTTGAATTTTCTTAATGCCTTGTTTAGAAATAATGCCTGATTTAATAGCACAACTTACTGATTTGTCTCCGACAATATTGAATGTGGAATCTTCTTTTGATAAATCTTGTAATATAGGGATTAATTCTTGTTTTGTTTTTTTTTCTCCTTTATAGAAAGATTCTTTACAATCTAATTGGAATTTGCCTTGTTCAAACTTCTTTCCAATTAAATCATAATCACAGATAGCTACTATATCTCTGTATGTTCTATGAATTCTAATTAACATAATAAAAAATAAAAGAATTAGTTAATAAACTTAGTTATTTTGTTATCCCACCCATTCTGCAAACAGTTGTTCCCTTTCCGTCTTTTCCACATTTATTAGGGCATTCCCCTTTAGCAATTTTTGTACCTTTTTTAGTTTTGCTTTCAACAGGGTTTTGGATTTCAACCATCTTTTTACACACAACACAATATCCTTTTGTTACCATTTTTGTATCTCCAATTTAATTTAGATTCAATGAATCTTTTATTCTCTAAGAGAATTTGTTTTATAAGGTTTTTGATTTTAAATTTTAGAACGAACAGAGTGATTTTACTCGCTACTCATTCATTGTGAAGCTGTCATTGATAATCTTGATTAGTCACTTCCCAATAAACTCGCCCAAACTGGTTATTGATTTTAACTACCCCTACCTCGAAATCACTCGTTGTTAATAATTGGATTACTTTTGTCTCCCGTGTAATCGCTCGGCTCTGCAGCTTCCAAAACATATTTTAAATTTTACTTCTAACCGAGTGCTTTGCCCCGCAAGCCAAACATTTCACAAAAGATAACCTGTCTTCTTTTGTTAGCTCTGTGTCGGGTTTTTTGCATTCTTTGCACAGGACAAATTCTTTAACATATTGTTCGATTTTCTGAATTATTTTTGCACTTGAGACTTTTATATTTAAGACGAGTCGGTCGTCTTCTTGTTGTCCTGATGCGGCGAGTTCTTTCAAGAGAAATTTTTGAAAATGTTCAGGTTTTCTTCTTAGATGAGAAGCAATTTGTGAAAAGTTCGTCAAAATAGTTTTTCTTCCTTCAAAATGCCCTTCAACTTTTGGAATCTCAAATCTTCCGCTAGAGCTGCCAATTTGTTTTACTTTTTTGTATGCTTGTTCAAGTAGTTCTTCATATGTCATAGAATTATTTATTGGATAAGGTTTATAAATGTTTTAAGGTTTAGTTTGGTATGAGTTTAAAGAATATTATTTTAGGAATAGCTATTGTGATATTAACGATTTTTGTAACTGTTAATGGAATTAGTATTTTTTATCCTAATGTGGATTATGAGGATTTTTGTGATGAGTTTAAAACTGCAGAATTGATTCAAACACAAGAACGATGTGTGGAAGTTGGAGGCAAATGGGCTTCTGAAGAAATTAGGTGTATTACAGAACCTTGTCCTCAGGGATTTTGTGATAGTAGTTATACTTGTAGAAATGAATATGAAGACGCTAGAGAAATGAGAGCGAAAAAAGTTTTCTATGTTGCTCTGCCTTTAGGAATTTTGATTTTATTAATTGGAGGATTTCTTTTTCATCTTGAAGCTGTTGGAGCAGGATTGATGGGCGGAGGAGTTGGAACAATGGTTTATGGTGCTGGAAATTATTGGCAGTATGGGGGGGAGTTGTTTAGGTTTATAATTTCTTTATTGGGATTGGTAGCAGTTATATTCTTGGCTTATTGGTTTAATAAAAAGTTTGGTGCAAAACCAAAGAAAAAAAAGAAATAGTTAAAGATTTAATTCTTCAATAAATATATTTGCAAATTTTTTTGCTAAAGGATCTTTGACTTCTGAAGGATAAGCATCAAAAATTATAAATTCGTTGAAATGAGGTGTTAAAATAGAAATTTCTGTTCCCATGTAATGTTGTATTGCAGTATTTATTCTTGAGAAATTTCCTGTTATTGGAGCAGGTATTAAAAGTGTATTTAGGGGTTTTGGTATTCTCCCTTTTGATTCAAATTTTTCTCTAGTTTGTTTTAATGCTTGTTGATATTGTTCTGTTTGAAAAGGGAATCTTTCTACTCTTTTATTTCTTAATTCTTTTAGAAAATCTCCTGCGAAGATTATTTCTTTTCTATATAAATTCATTTTAACCTAAATATCTAACTCTTCCTGGGCGAGGTTCAAACACGATTCCTTCTTCAAGTAGTTTTTGAA
>CAZGTS010000033.1:0-6077 GCA_964528865.1 Candidatus Woesearchaeota archaeon | reverse complement strand
GGGGGTTTTTTTCATCTTTTTGCAAATATGTTATCTTTAATGTTTATTGGTTCTTTAGTTGAGAAAATTTTAGGGGCAAAGAGATATTTGTGGTTCTATTTATTATCTGGGCTTTTTGCTAGTTTCTTGTATGTTTTTTTTGAATTATTGTCTCCTTCAGGATTAGGTGCTGTTGGAGCATCAGGTGCTTTGTTTGGATTAGTTGGGCTTTTGGTTTTATTGACGCCAAATCTTCCAGTTTATTTAATGTTTATCCCGATTCCGATTAAGATGAAATATGCCGGTCCAGGAATTTTAATTGTTTTATGGTTTATTTCAAGAGCAGGAGATGTTCCTATAGGAAACACAGCGCATCTTGGAGGCTTGATATGTGGGTTGGTTTATGGAATTTATTTAAAGAACAAATATAAAAATAAAACTCAGTGGTTGAGGAAACATTTTTCCTAATGAATAATGGGTTTCTTTTTTAGAAAAAAAGAAACTACGCTGGTAGAAAAAACTACAAATGAAAATTTCGGAGAAATTTTAAGATGAGAAGAAAAAAATTTAATTTGAAAAGAGAATATAATGATAGTTGGGGTTATATTAAAGAGTCAAGGAATTTTATTTATTTTATTATTGGGGTTTTTTTTGTTTTTGCATTAATTGGTTTTTTTGCTCCAGCATCTGAAGATATAACAAAGATAATCTTGGAATTTATTGAAAAACTTTTAGAGCAGACAAAAGATATGTCTGCTGGAGAATTAGTTAGATTTATTTTTGTGAATAATTTACAGAGTAGTTTTTTTGGATTATTCTTTGGAATTATTTTAGGAATTTTTCCTGTGTTTGCAGCGATTATTAATGGTTATGTTTTGGGTTTTGTTGGAGCAATGAGTGTTGACGCCGAGGGAATTTTTATTTTAGGAAGATTATTGCCCCACGGGATTTTTGAACTGCCTGCAATTTTCATCTCTCTTGGGTTGGGGTTAAAGATGGGGAGTTTTATTTTTCAAAAAGAGAAAAGAAAGTCATTTAAAAAATATTTTCGAGATTCATTAAAAGTGTTCTTATTTATTGTTTTCCCTCTTTTAATTATTGCAGCGATTATTGAAGGATTTTTGATAGCTATTGGATAATCAACAAGTATATAAATAAAAAAGATATTTTATAGTTATGAAGAGTGATAAAAAATTAAGAATTTTTTCTTCCACTCATCCTCCCAAGCGTGGTAGAACGAAAGGGCAGGTGAAATTATCTTTTGGAATGCTGTTTTCTATTATATTGATAATTTTTTTTATTACATTTGCTTTTTTTGTAATTCAGAAATTTCTCGATTTGGAGAATACAATTAATGTTGGGAAGTTTGTAGATGATTTTCAATCAAATGTTGATAAATTATGGATGGGTTCACAAGGTGCACAAGAATTAGAATATTCTTTGTCTAAAAAAATTGAGTTGGTTTGCTTTATTAATTTCTTAGAGTCAAAGAAAGGATCCTATAAAAATTTTTATGAGGAATTTGAGAGATATACTCTGGATAAGAATTTGTTTTTTCATCCTATTGATTCTGTAGAATTAAATGGCTTTAAAATAGAACATATTGATTTTGGAGGAGATAACCCTCTTTGTTTTGAAGTCGAAAATGGAAAAGTAAAAATTGGAATTGAAAAAGATTTTGGCGAGGCATTAATCTCTGTGACTAGTTTTTAGTTTTGATTTAAAAATTAATCTTTTAAGTCACTAATTCCTAATACAATCAAAAGAAGTCCTATAATTAATAAGAACCAGACTAATCCTCCTTTGAAAAATTCCCATGTAGCATGCTTAAAATTCCAGAATGTTCCAAACCATTCACCTGAAAACCACGCAAAGAATATAACGGCGTTTACTAATATTAATCCAATTAAAAGTTCAAGCCATTTATTCATTGTAATATTTCTTGGGAATTTTCGTTTAAAAAGATTTTGATGGTGTAATATACATTTTAGAAAGTCTTAAAAGCAGAAGTATTTTGTAAAAAATATGAATATTCAAGGGTTTAGTGAGAGTTTGGCAATACCAGTTTTATAATTCTATAGTTTAAACCCTATCTTTTATGAAAAAAGCAAATCAAAGATTTTCATGTTTCCACTTTGGGAGGAACCAAAGATGAAAAAAGTAAAAGATTTTTTATGGGAACCTAACATGACTGTGGGGGAATGCATTGATAGATTTGGCTCTATTGGGTATCAGGCAATTGAATTGAATGAGGCTCATAAGGTTGTTTTGAAAATGAAGAGAGCTGGAGCAAAGATTTTTTTGACTTTTACTTCAAATATGGTTACGTCTGGTTTGCGTGGTTTTTTTGCTCAATTATGTAAGATGGAGATTCCAAATATTCTTGTAACAACTTCAGGAAGTATTGAAGAAGATATAATGAAAACAATTGGAGAGGAATTTGAATTGTCAAGTTTTAATGCAGATGATGTTGAGCTTCATGAGAGGGGGGAAAACAGAATTGGTAATTTGAAAATTCGGACAGAAAGTTATATGCGTTTTGAAGATTTGATGGCGGACTTTCTGGAAAAGATTTACAAGAAAAAGAAAAGGTTGTCTGTTTCTGAACTTTTATATGAAATCGGATTGATGATGGAATTTCAAGATGGTAAAGGGAATTCTATCTTATACCAGGCAGCTAAAAAGAATATTCCGATTTATTGTCCGGGAATTGCTGACTCGTCTTTTGGGTTTCAGCTTTTTATGTTCCAGCAGAAGCATGAAGATTTTGTTATCGATACAATTAAAGATATGCAAAGAGTTGTTACTGATTTAAGTTTTGATGAGAAAAAAGGGTTAATCAGCCTCGGGGGAAGCATTTCAAAACATTATGCTGTTTTTTCAGCTTTGCTAAGTGGAGGTTTTGATTATGCTGTTTATATGACTACTTCTCATGCGTCTTCAGGGAGTTTTTCAGGTGCGACAACACAAGAGGCAAAAAGTTGGGGAAAAATAAAAGATGACGCAGAGGCAGCAACAGTTAATGGAGATGTTTGTATAACCTTTCCGTTATTGATGTGTAGTGTTTTGGATAAATTAAAGGAAGAAGGTTTGTTAGAAGAGTAATCATTATATAATGATTACAAACATAAGATTTATAAACCTCAAATTTCTAAAAAACATATGGAAAACATTCAATTAGAAGGAAGAACAATTGAACCACATTATGGGAGAAATGTAGATAAAGCTCCAGCACTTTTAGCAAGATATGACAAAGGCGAAGGTGTTATTCCTTCAGAAGCTGACATAAGACTTTTAGGTGTTAGAAATTTTGGAAACGTCCCAGAAATAGCAAATAACTACTGGGATACTTCAACATTATCAGCGACAAAAGGAAAAGCTGTAAAAGTTATTTTACCTTATGAAACTGGAAGTAGAGAACTAACAGAATCTGCAAGATTTGGTTTAGGTTTAATTAATCCTAATGAAGATTTAGTTAATTATGGAGTAAATTTAGATGTTGATGGTAGATGGGAAAAGCTAGACGGAAATGGTGTTTATACTTTACAAAGAAAAGGTTTAGTTCTTAATGAGGATTTAACAGAAGAACAAGCAATGAAACACAAATTACTTTTAACAAAATTAGGACATCCAGATCATGTTGATGGTAAGTTTGCAAGGTCTAAAGACGAAGTTGCAGAAATTATTGGAAAAACTTTTGAATTAGGAAAAAGCGAACATGGTTATGATACAATGATGGGTCAATATTTACCTGATGTTAGCGATAAAGGAGTCTTGAAGGCGTGGTGCGTCGGCAGGCTCGATGACGGGGCGGGGTCGGATGCGGGGGACGGGCTCGGCAATGGCAATGGGCGGTTCGCCTTTGATAGCGTCGGAGACGCTAAGACTAACGCCGAAGGCGTCGACGTCGATAAAGCAAGAGTTCAACTCCAAAGTTTAGAAGGAATGTCGCAAACTGGACAAATCGACCAAATTGGAAGTGCTTTAGACGAAAGAGATCAATTAAGGCAAAAACTATTAACAACTGATCAAATTTATTCTGTGATTGGAGATTATGTTGCTTCAGCTAATGAAAGCGAAGTAAGAAAAGTTATTGATAAATTAACAAGCCAATAGATTTTTATAGCGTTTTTCTTATACAATTTTGTCCTAGTAACCGTTTTTAACGAAGTAAGCTAGGCTATACGCCTATTTACTATGGGAGCTTGCTCTTATAAAATACAATCACGACACCTAATGTGTGAAGTGGTGGTGAAAACAAGAAGTAAATAAGCTAACTTGGTCGGCGTGGTACGTCAACAGGCTCGATAACAGGGCGAGGTCGAATGCGAGGAACAGGCTCGACAATGACAATGGGCGGTTCGCCTTTAATAACTTGGACTTGCTTACTAGGACACTTTTTTATTTTATACTTGCTAAAACACAAGCTATTTCATCATAACTAATGTTATTATTTTTTAATCTTCTTTTAATTATTTTTAATCCATCTTCCTTCTTGTAAATTTTATTTATAATTAGTTTAATCTTTTTATGAGGCAAAACTTGAGATACTGAAATTTGGTTGTGTTCTATTAAGTTTGCTAAATGTTTCCAAATAGTTCCTTCTTTAATCTCTCTTTTTTTAGCAAGGTCTTTTATTTTCATTCCTTTACAAAACATAAGAAGAGTTTTTTGAACTGAAAATTTTAAATCACTTTCATCAACTTTTTTTAGAAAATTAAAATGTTTCTTTTTATTTTTTATTGGTATTTTTTTATCTATTGGAAAAAGTCTATTAAAATTCTGAACAATATATTTTCTATATTTGTGAGTATTACCATTTACGGCATAAGCCAACCAGCCTTCCAATTTCTCTATAATTTCCTCTCTGTTTAATAAATTCTCCTCAAGCATTATTTTCATTTGATTTAATTTTCTCTCAAAGTGTATCATATTACTTTTTCTTAAAAGTTTATGATGATTAAAAATTCTAAAACCTAAAAATTTAATTCCTTTTTCTAACTTTAATATATGGGATTTATTTGGATGTAATTCTAAATCTAATTTTTCTTTTAGGAAAACACCTATTTCATCTTTCCATCTTTTTAATTGGTCTTTAGAATCATGCAAAATTACAAAATCGTCAACATAGCGAATATAATATTTTGCTCGTAATTTATGTTTTGCAAATTGGTCTAATTCATTTAAATAAACATTAGCAAAAAACTGAGAGGTTAGATTTCCCAAAGGCATCCCTTTTATTTTCTTTCCACCTATTGCCTGATTATGAATAATCAACTTAATCAACCACAAGACATTTTTATCTTTAATTTTTCTTTTTAGTATATTTATTAGAATATCATGGTTAATTTCTTCAAAATAATGTTTTATATCTGCCTTTAAGATAAAACATTTTCTTGTATTATTTCTTGAAACTTTTCTTTTGAATTTATCAAATCTTTCTATTGCTTTTAAAGTTCCTTTTCCGATTTGGTTTGCATGAGAATCATAAATAAAAATAGATTCAAATAAATGTTTTATGATATTAATTAAAGCATGATGAACAATTCTATCTCTAAAAATAGATTTGTTAATTTTTCTTGTTTTTGGGTCTCTCAAGATGAATGTTTTTAAGGGATGTGGTTTATAGGTTTTATTAAGTAATTCTTCTCTTAATCTCAAGATATTTTCTCTTAAGTCTTTTTTGAATCTTTTTACATATCTCTTTTTTGTTTTTCCTATTTTAGCTTTTTTGAATGCTAGTAAAAGATTTTCAAATGAGTATATTTTTTTATACATTCATTCTTCCATCAATAGTTTTATAAGAGAATTATTTATTTTATTTAGATGGAAGCTAAATTTATTTTATCAAAGAAAAAATTAATAGAACAAGTGGATAAATTAAAGAATTTAGGGTTGAAAATTTCTTATAGTTATAAGACAAATCAAGAGGTTGGAAAGATTTTGCAGAAAATTTCTGATGTTGATTTTTCCATTCATACTAAAAAAGAAATTGAAATGGTGAATGATAAATCTAGAATTTGGTTTTTTGTCCAGGCAGAGTTAGAAAAAGAATTAGAAGAAATTTTAGGTTCTGGTGTGAAGAATTTTGTTGTGGA
>CAZGTS010000032.1:2640-6152 GCA_964528865.1 Candidatus Woesearchaeota archaeon | reverse complement strand
ATAAACAATCAACAAAAAGAGAAAAGAAAATGATGAATACAATTGCGCAACATATTCGGAATATGATAAAAGGAGTTCAGGAAAAGTTTGAGTATAAACTGAAAGTTTGTTTTAGTCATTTTCCTTTTACTGTGAAGCAAGAAAATGAGAAGATAATTATCCAGAATTTTTTAGGAGAGAAAGTTCCAAGAGAGATAACTCCTCTACAAGGAGTTGAAATTGAAATTGACAAAACAGAAATAATTGTGAAGTCTATCGACAAAGAATTAGCTGGACAAGCTGCTGCAAATTTTGAAACAGCAACAAAAATTAGAGGAAGAGATAAGAGAGTTTTCCAAGATGGAATTTATATTACAAATAAAGCAGGGAGGGAGATGTAAAATGGTTAAATTTTTAAGACGAACAGGAGAAAGATATTCAAAACTTGGGAAAGGTAGAAAGAAAAAGCAAAAATGGAGAAAGCCAACAGGAAGAGATAATAAGATGAGAGAGAAGAGAAAAGGGTATCCTGCTGTTGTTAAAATTGGTTATAAACAAGATAAAAAATTGAGCGGAGCTATTGATGAAAAGACATCTGTGATGATTATGAATATTAGGGATTTGGAAAAGATTAAGAAAAATGAAATCGGAATTATTGGAAAAATTGGTCAAAAAAAGAAGATAGAAATTGCAAAAATTGCTAAAGAAAAGAAAATAGAAATTTATAATTTAAATACAGGGAAATTTTTGAAGAAAATTGAAAAAACTGAAAAGAAAATTGTTGAAAAGAAAAATCAAATTCCTGCACCTAAAAAAGTATCCAAAGACGGAACGAAAATCTCTGATGAGGTAATCAAGGGCAAAACTAAATTAAAAAACAATAAAGATGAATCTAAAAAATAAAAAATCATTGGCAATGAAGGCATTGAAGTTAGGAAGAGAAAGAATTATTTTTTTATCGTCTAGATTTGATGACATCAAAGAAGCAATTACAAAACAAGATATTCGTAATTTAAAAGAGGATGGTGCAATAGTTGTTAAAGAAATTAAAGGTAGGAAGAAAATTAAGAGAAGGAAAAGAGTGAGAGGGATTGGAAAGATTAAGAAAAAAGTGAGCAAGAGGAAACAGGAATATGTTAAGATGACGAGGAAGTTGAGAAAGCATGTTGCGATAAAAAAGAAATCAGGGGAATTGTCTAGGGAAGAGATTAAAGATATTAGAAATAAAATAAGAAACAGAAAATTTAGTAGCTTGAAGAATTTAAAAGAATATACCGGGGGACTTAGGAAATGAAAATGAATATAAAATTCTCATTCATCCAAAAATTGTGCGGAGGTTATTTTGAATGAAAACAGTAAAGAAAAGAAGAAAACAAAACAAGACAGATTATTTAGGGAGATTAAAGTTGTTGAAAAGTGGAAAGCCAAGAGTAGTTTTTAGAAAAACTAATAAATATATTATCACACAATATATTACAAGCAAACAGGCACAGGATAAAATTGTATTTGGATTTACTTCTAAAGATTTGATGAAAAATGGGTGGACAAAGGAATCTGGAAGTTTGAAGTCAATTCCTGCGTCATATTTAACAGGATATTTAATCGGTAAACAGATTATCAAGAAAGGTTTGAAAATGCCGATTGTTGATTTTGGGATGGTTAGGGTTTTGCATAAGACCAAAACTTATGCTTTTCTAAAAGGATTAATTGATTCTGGAGTTGAGATAAAATGTGAAAAAGGTTTTCCAGACGAGGAAAAGATAAAAGGTAAAGTTGATATTGAAAAAATTAAATTGGAAATTGATAAATTAAAATGAAAGAAAAAAACATAACTGAAGAAATAGATGAATTTGCTGAAAAACCAGAGGAAGTACTAAACAAAGAAGATTTGAAAGAGTTAGAAGAAGTAAAAAAGGCAACCGAGAAGAGAGTTAATGGTACTTTTAATAAAAGACAAACAATAGAAGAAGCAGAAAGAGAAGCGTTGGCTAATTGGAAACCTAAAACAAAACTTGGGCACGAAGTTGATGGTGGAAAAATAAAAAACATTGATGAAATTTTAGAAGACAATAGAAAAATTCTTGAGCCAGAAATTGTTGATAGATTGATTAAAGTTAAATCTGATTTACTTTTTATTGGGCAGTCAAAAGGAAAGTTTGGCGGGGGAAAAAGAAGAGTATGGAGACAAACTCAAAGGAAAACTAAAGAAGGTAATGTTCCTACTTTTTCAACTCTTGCAGTTATTGGAGATGGAAAAGGACATATTGGTATTGGCGAGGGAAAATCCAAAGAAACTTTGCCTGCTAGAGACAAAGCGACAAAAAAAGCTAAATTAAATGTTATGAAAATTACACGAGTGTGTGCAGGATTTGATTGTGCTTGCTCAGAATTGCATTCTATTCCATTTAAAGTTACTGGAAAACAAGGGAGCGTTGTTGTTACTTTGATTCCAGCGCCTCAAGGAACAGGATTAGTTGTTGCAGATGAATTAAAAAAAATATTAAAACTCGCGGGAATTAAAGATGTGTATAGCAGAACCTCTGGAAAAAAGAGGACAACATTTAACTTAGTTAAAGCATGTATGAAAGCATTGGAGGAGACAAATAGAAAATGAAAATCGCTGTGATTAGAATAAAAGTAAATCGAAGATTTTCATTAATCAGTATTACCAGTAAGGAGGGCAAACGGAAATGATTGCAGTAATACGGATTAAAGGACAGGTTGGAATAAAAAGACCTGTGAAAGAAACCTTGGATAGGCTTCGTCTTAGGAAAAAATATGTTTGTGTTGTTTTTGAAGAACCTTCAAAAGAAGTTTTGGGAATGGTAAAGAAGATGAAAGATTTTGTTGCATTTGGAGAAATCAGCGAAGAGACTTACAAAGAACTTGTTGAAAAAAGAGGGCAGAAAGATGGAGAGGGAAAATTAAAACCTTTTTTCAGATTACATCCTCCTCGAGGAGGAATTGAAAGCAAGAAACATTTTGGAGTTGGAAAAGGGGTTTTAGGGAATAATAAGAAAATGGATGAATTAGTAAGGAGGATGTTATGAGATGGGACTTGTAAGTTATTGTGGAGAAGGAAATGCAGATGCATTAAATATGGTGGAAATCATATTCAAACAACCAACAGTAGGAGAGAGAACTAGAGGATATTTTAGCATTCGCCAAGAACTTCCTAGAGAAGAAGTGGACAACTATGATAAAAGAATGAGAACATTAACATCAAAATTAAAACTGTGTATAATAAAAAAATGAAAACTAAAAAAAGAACAAAGTCAAGTAGAATGCATGGGCATAATATGGGAACTCATGGCAGAGGGGCGAGGAAAAAGGCCAAGGGTAGTGGGCATAGGGGAGGAAAAGGAATGTCTGGAAGTGGGAAGAGAGCAGACCATAAAAAGACTCTTGTGACTAAACTTTACGGGCACAAATATTTTGGAAAACAAGGTGTGACAAGCCGGGGAACAAAAAAAGATAAAACAGATAAAATTAATCTTAAACAAATTGAAATTAATCTTGAAAAATATGGGGCA
>CAZGTS010000032.1:0-2540 GCA_964528865.1 Candidatus Woesearchaeota archaeon | reverse complement strand
AAAAGTATAAAATTCTTGGAACAGGAGAAGTGCAAAATAAATTAATCATTACTGCTAAATCTGCTTCAAAATCTGCAATTGAAAAAGTGAAAAAAATGGGTGGGGAAATAATTTTAGGGAATAAAAAAGCTGAAAAGAAAGAGGAAAAAATTAAAAAAGAATTTTTTCCTAAAAATGAATGATTTTGAATTAGATGGAAAGGATTATACAAACAATATGATAGTTGGGGAAATGAGTATGGTTAACAATAATCTTTTAAACCAATTCTCATAATAAATAGAATGAACATTAGAAATATTTTTCAATATATCCCGGAAGTTACAAAACCTTCAGAAAAAAAACTTGACTTTAATGTAAAACTGAAATGGACTCTGGTTGTGTTAGGGGCATTTTTCGTGCTTGCGAATATTTCGCTTTTTGGACTTTCTAATAATGCTCTCGAGAGATTTGAATATTTGGCTATAATACTTGGAACAGATTTTGGAAGCATTATATCATTAGGTATTGGGCCTATTGTAATGGCTTCTATTATTTTGCAGTTGTTGAGTGGTTCTGGTATTTTAAACATTGATACATCGACTTCAGAAGGGAAGAAATTTTTCCAAGGAATTCAAAAACTTTTGGTTTTCTTTTTTATAGTTTTTGAAGCAATGATTTATGTTCTAATGCAAGGACTTCAGGCAGCCGAGGGGTTTACAGGTTTGGTAATATTCCAATTAATCTTAGGTGGCTTGGCGATTTTTTATATGGATGATCTTACAACTAAATGGGGTTTTGGTTCTGGTGTTAGTTTGTTTATTGGGGCTGGTGTTTCGTGGAGACTTTTTACAAGTGCATTTCAATTCATAAATCAAGAAGGAAGAAATTGTTTGCTTGATTTTGGAAACACAGCATGTTCTGGAAAAGTTCTTGTTATGATTCAGTCTATAATAAATAAATATCCTCTAGAGTTTACTTCTGCGCTTGCTGCGATTTTGGCTACTGCTGTGATTTTCTTGGCTGTTGTCTGGGTGCAGTCTTTGAAAATTGAAATTCCTTTATCGTATGGAAGAATTAGAGGTTATGGAGTTAAATGGCCGTTGTCATTTTTTTATGCTTCTGTGATTCCAGTTATCCTAACTGCTGCGTTGGTTGCAAATTTGCAATTATTTGGAGGGCTTATTGAAAATGTTTCGTCTAAGTGTTTGGAAGAAAGCTGTACTGGAATGGCAAGGTTTGCGTCTTATTTTGGATTCTTAGGGCACTTTATTGATGGGCAAGCTGTTTCAGGTTTTGCGTTCTGGGTTGGCTCAACTAATATTTTGGAATTAGTAATAAGAGGCGGACTTTTAACAAAACATTTGATTCAAGGAATTACACATATTTTATTTTTTACTATTTTTTGTACAATCTTTTCTATATTTTGGGTAAAAACTTCTGGAATGGATTCAAAGGCACAGGCGCACAAGATTTCTTCATCTGGTTTACAAGTTGCAGGATTTAGACAAGATGACAGGATTTTGGAAAGCATCTTAGATAGATATATTATGCCATTAACTGTGATGGGTGGTGCTGCGATAGGTTTGCTTGCTGCATCAACAGATTTGTTAGGAGCGCTTGTTTCAGGGACTGCCATCTTATTGGTGATTATGATTATGTTCCAGTTTTATCAAAGCATTGCACAACAGCATTCAGTTGATATGAATCCTACGATGCGGAAATTCATCGGGGGATGAATTTAAATATAAATATTTTTAAAAGTTCTCTTTTGTTTAATACTATCTAACAAGGTAGATAGTATTAATTGTTATATTCAATCGAGAAATAGGGGGAGAAAACTTTATATAAAAAAGCAATATTATATATGTTATAATCAATAAATTTTTGCCCCCTAAAAAGAAAACTATATAAACTTAAGAGTAGTTACTGGATTTATGAAAGATAATAAAGCAATTCATATGGGATATGTTGAAGCTGCTATTGAATCAATGAGAAATGAAATTTCACATAGGTTAATGTCCGGAGAAGAAATGCCTTTTAATCCCCAGCATATTGTAATGACAGGTCCAATTTTTATTGTTGGAAGGGGAATATATTCTCTTGCCGAAAATTATTCTAGTCCAGTTGAGTTTATGCTAAGTCGAACTGGTGTTGAATTTGATGAACCTGAAGAAAGTTTTTTGAGAAAATTAACAAATGATTATCTGAGCTGTGCAGGCATTATGCCAGTACCTAATTTTTCAGGAGATAAAACTTCAAACCTATACTTAGGCAGAGAATTAGAAAGCAGATTCACTTCAACAGGAGATATTGATTATTTTAATGCTACTCTTTATATGACTAAAAAATATTAAACTGGGGCAAAAATTTACTCTTCGGAATTTTTTGACTTCGTCAAAAACCGTCTTGCAGACTATCCCTCGTTCCTAATGGAAGATTATAATAAGAATTTAAAGATTCTGCCTTGCAGGCTCCATCCAAATTGAATTTTACTATCTTAATTGAAAGATTTTTAAACCCAACTTTTATAAACAAAGTTTGATTAATTTTAAAATGAAAAA
>CAZGTS010000031.1:0-6853 GCA_964528865.1 Candidatus Woesearchaeota archaeon | reverse complement strand
TTTGTTGGTGTTGGTTTGAGAATCACGAGAGGGAAGTTTTAGGAGAAGGGGAAAAATTAAAAAAGAAGGATCCCTTTGAATATAATAAAGAAGAAAAATGGTTACTAGGAAACAGCTTGAAGCATTAAAAAAAGGTAGGGAAGCATTAAGAAAGAAACGGGAAGAGATGATTAAGAAAAAGAAATATAGGAAACCAATAGGAAACACTATTGTTTTTCCAATTAAATCTAAGAAGAAAAAGGTATTGAAAGGGCGTAAGAGTTTTTGGGATACATGGTAACAAGATTTTTTTTGGATACAAATGTTATTGTACAATATATAATCTTTAATCAATTAAGTAAAAGAAAAGAAAAACTTCAAAAAGGAACTCCTTCGTATGAACGCTACGAGATGGCTCATAAGTTAATTAAAAAAGTTATTGATTTTGATAATGAGAAGGTTCTATTTTTTATTTCACTTTTAGTTAGGGCAGAATTTTATTCCGCATTATTTGAAGAATATAAGTGTCGTGAGATGTACAAAGGAGGAATCCCTTTAGGTTTCTGGCATATTACTAAAAATAAGGTAAAATTAGAAGATGAACATAGAAATGAAATAAATATTGCTATAGCAGAATTTGAAAATCAAAACGTTTCAGAAGCTAAAAATAAGATTTGGTCATCGTGGGATGTTTATCATTACCCTCTTATATCTGAATTTGCTTCTAGGTATAATATAAGGAGTCACGATTCAATATTAATTTCTACCGCAATGTTCAATCATTGTGACTATTTTGTTACATTAGACAAACGATTAATAGACACCTTTAAGCCAGATGTTATTACTTTTGGTGGGCGTAAAATTAAGTTAATAAGCCCAGATATAGCTTGTGAGATAATTAATAAAATTTAAATCACTTCCTCTTCTTCATAAACCTCAACATAATCATTTCACCTTTCCCAATAATTTAATAACCTTCTCTTTCTCGACTTCTAATATCAAACTCGCAAGACGAGGACCTTTTTCTTTTCCAATAATAATCAAATAAGCATTTCTAAAAAAATCAGTATTCTTTATTCCAACTTTCTCACAGATACTATAAAATTCATCAAACAATTCGCCTTCTGTATAATTTTGTCTCTCTAAACTTTTTTTCAACTCAAGCATAGCTTCTCTATCTTTTCCACTCAATTTTATTTTCACTTTTTCTTGAACCTTAAACCTCATATCTTCACCAGCATATTTCTCAATCCAATTTGCAACTTTCTCTGCGCGTATTTTTGAATCTTTATTTAACTCACTTATTTTATTTAATTGAACAAGAGTTATCAAAGACCGAAAGCCAACTCTCTCTGGCTTTTTTGCCCCAGAACGCTGTACTTTGGGGTACGCCGAGCGGCGCACAAGGCACATTTCATACATCCGCTTTTCCTGAAGATTCGCGCTTCCATCATAATACTTTCTTTCTAGCGCGTCAAAATCCTCATAAAGTTTTATCACATCATTGTCAAAACTAATCTGAAATCCTTTTTTTGGACGTGTTCCAACAAACAAAAATCTCAAAACTTCTGGTTCATAAACTTCTAAAACATCATCCACGCCAAGGGCATTTCCAGAAGAACTTGAAAATTCTTTTCCCCCTTTAATTCTAACCCAATCATACATTTGATACATTGGAGCTTCATAATCAAAAACCTTTTTTACGATTTCCTTGCCAGTCATAAAAGAACCTCCTAGAACACTATGGTCAATTCCTCCAGGTTCAAAGTCAACTTTTTCATAACTCCAACGCGCAGGCCAATCAATTCTCCATTTCATTCCAACAAGACCCTTTTTCCTAAAATCAAATTTATCTTTATGTCCACAAGTACATGAATATTCAATTTCATACCCATCAACATTTAAAATCTTAGTAAAATCTTTTTTACATTTTTCACAATAAACCGTAATCGGCAACCATTCTTTTGCTAAAGGTTCTTTTCTATATTCATTTAAAATTTTTTTGATAATATCCACATTGTCCAGCGCTTTTTTAACCAACTTTGTATACTTGCATTTTTTATTCATAATCGCCTGCCGAATAAACTCTGGTTCAATTCCAACTTTCTTTAAAGAAATTTCAAATTGTTTTTCAAAATATTCTGCATAGCTCCCGTTTCCAAAAGGAGAAGGAACATCACTTACAGGCATTCCAAGATATTTCTCAAAATTTTTATTTACATTTACAGGAACTTTCCTAAATCTATCAAAATCATCCCATGAATAAATAAAACGAACTTTTTTACCTTTGTCTCTCAATGCCCTCACAACTAAGTCAGTAGTAATAACCTCACGAAAATTTCCAATATGAATTGTCCCAGAAGGAGTAATTCCAGACGCACAAACATAAACTTTTTTTCTACCTCTCTCTTTGATTATTCTATCTGCAATTTGGTCCGCCCAAAAAAATTTTTCCACCATTCTCTAAAAAGAAGAAACAACTTTAAATAATTAACTTAGTAAGATTTATTAAGGCTTTTTTATTAACTTAACTATGAAAAAGAGTGTTAAGAAAAATTTATCCAAGAAAAAAGAAAACAAAATGAAGTGCGGTTCTTTGTTTAAGAATAATTCTTCGTGTTCTTGTGGAGGAGGAATTTACTTTTTTGGATTTATTGGAGCAGTAATTTATTATATTCAAAACTCAACTTCATTCGGGAACGGCATCCTTGGAATTCTAAAAGCAATTGTCTGGCCTGTAATTTTAATTTACAAACTTTTTGGATTTTTATACGGACTTTAATTAACGAAAACCCTTTTTCTTAAAACCGTGTTTCTCTAACTCCTCGTTCAAAAGTTCATCTGCAATTTGCTGAAATTTATCTTCCCGACTCACATATTCATATTTAACAATATCAAATTTCTCCTGCTCTTTCTGAACTTTCAAAAATAATTCCATTAAACGAGGATTCCGAACTTTGTATTCTCCTAACAACTGCTTAACAACTAATTCAGAATCCAAAACACAAGTCACTTCTTTTGTATGCTTCGACGCCAATTGCAGTGCCTTAATCAAAGCCTCGTACTCTGCAATATTATTTGTCACAAAACTTCCGACCATACAACTATACTTCACAAGAATCTTTCCTTCATCTCTAACAATCACCCCAATTGCTCCAGGTCCAGGGTTCCCCCTCGCACCGCCATCTGAATTTGTGTATATCATATCAAGAAAAAATTAAACTACTTTTTAAATTATTATTTTCACTCTGGAATTTATTTTCTATCACGAGTCACTTCATTATACATATCCATTAAATGTTCATATTCAAGTTCTAAATTTTCTGGGTTAGCATTAATTAATTCTAATTGATTATCTCTTGTAATATATGCTTTAGGAGTATCAGTTCCTTTTTTTACTATATGACTTAATCTTCCATCAGGCAATTCACTTAATAACTCAACTAGCTCTGATTCATTAATTAAATCATACATCTCTACTACTTCTTCAAAGCTAAGAGCCTCTCCAACTGGAACATAATTATCTTCCATATAATCTCAAGAAATCACTTCTTTAAATTAATTATTATACTCTATTATATATGCAAAACCTTGAAAACTTTAAAATCCTGAAACCTCTCAGGTTTAATCTGAACATTACGAATCTGCGCGTGCTTCGGCCCTTTTTCACACAACTCAATCATCTTATTAACCCCATCACTATCTCCTTCTAAAAAAACTTCAATCTTGCCGCTCTCCAAATTTCTAATAAAACCTTTTACATTGTGTCTTTCAGCATTTTCTTTAATAAACGCCCTAAAAAAAACCCCTTGCACTGTTCCATCAATATAAATTCTAACAGACTTTTTCATATTATAAATTATCTAAAGGGCTTTTTATATTTTGTAGTTCTGGGTTTGTTACCTGTGTGTGGATTTGAGTTTCCTTAAAACCGAACGTTCCTTATCTCAAATGTCACAACCCGAAGGTTTTCTCAAACTCTTTAACTTGTGCATATTGTCTAAAAAAATCCTGTCCTTTTTTTGTGATTTTTATTAAAGGCTTGTCAGAATCAGAATTTTCAATAAATTTTTTCTCATAGAGTTCATCAAGGTACAGCTTCATTTGGTTGTGAGAAAGATTCGCCTGATACATGATATGCGTCTTTTTTATTTCTCCTCCTCTGGTTTGAATAACCCTCAATATATCATAAATTATGTTTATTCTGTTTCTTCTTTCCATTTTTTGTAATCTTTATTATAAGAATTAAAAAGGTTATATAACTTATTAATTGAACTATTTGTGCTGTAACATAAAGAGAACTTATTTTTGATAAAACAAACATAATTTGACTTAGCGCCAATAAAGACATTGCCACAATAAATATTTTTGTATTTACTAATTTATTTTTCTTATAAACTTTAATATAATTCCTGATTATTAATGATAAAAGTATTAAAGCAGTTATATGATAAAGATAATAAAAATGATGACACATAACAGAAGTTATTATTATAAAATAAATAACAAGAACAAAGTCACCTGATAATTTTTTTAATGGAAGTTTGTAAATAATATACAAACCAGCTAATGTAAAAAGCCTACAAAAGAAAAAACTAAGATAATAAAGTATGTCCACTGATTTAACAACCTCATAAGTTATAATTAGTCCTCCTATACTTTGAGTAAGAGTTGTGTCATAATATATTGCAAACTTTGTTAAAATTATAGAGAGTTCTGCAAGGGCAATCAAAAGAAATCCAGTGCCTAAATATAATAATCTTTTATTTTTGCTTATTTTATAATTTTTAATTGAGAAAAAGAAAAACAAAGAAAGAATAACAAAACTAAAAACATTAATGAAAACATCGTGCCCTAGAAACCAATCAGGCGTAAACACAATCTTCATATTTTTTATTAAACGTTTTCCTTTAAAAGTTTTGTGAAACTATGTTCTAGATTTGCATTCTGTATTATATTTTCACAATTGATATATAAACCAAAACATTTGTTTTATCAAGTTAAAATTAAATTTCATATTTTCCCAAAGGGGGTTTATACTCTCCCCCCTTATAGGGGGAATAAAACTGGTGATGATAAATTACTCTTACACAATAAACTTTTCAGAAAATCCAAGACAAGAAATGCTCTACGAACTCGGATTAAATTCAGAAGAAATAACTTTTATACTTTCTCTCAGAAGAAGAGAAGAATTTTTAGGGTTGGATTGTTAAACACCCAGACAATCCAACTCATTAGTTCACCCACACGACGCGAATTTATTATTCGCGAAGTCTCTTTTTGCAGACTACGCCATAGTATTACTCGAACTTAATTTAAATCTCTCTTATATCAAGTTCACTATTAACAATCGCCACAACTTGCGACGCAAAATAAACCTTTGGCCCAACAGAAACAGATGTTGCAATTTTCTTCAATCTTTTCAACTCCTTCTTCGGCAAACCTTCTTGGTCTCCTAAAACAAAAACACAATCTTTCGGAATCTTTGCATTTCTAATGCTCTCCCCTTTTTTATCTAAAATGAAAATGCTATTGTCTTCTCCTTCTAAATCATCTATAACTTTCAAAAAACTCTTCTTCTCAACAAAACATCCGGGAAAAACTTCTGTCTTTTTTCCTTCTTTAAATTTATACAAAATCTTCTTAATCAAAGTAGCAATATCTTTTTTTCTAATAGGTGTATTTTCTTTAACTTGAATCTCAATATGTTTTGGAGGGTCAGGCATTCCATAAAAAACAAAATGAAATTTCACATCAGTCCGAAAATCATGCGACAAAAACAAGCCCTGAATCAGAGAATGAATCGCGATATCCATTCTTCCCGCCTTCATCAAACTATTTTGACTAAGTGCTTTTCCAGAAGTTACTGCATCTTTTGAAAAATATATAAAATGTTTGGTCATAAAAAATTTAAAGAAAAAAGAAGTTATTAAGTTTTTGTTTCTGGTTAAATTTAATTTATTAAAATGAAATAGTTCTGTTTCATTGAAAATTATTATTTGCGGACTATTTGAAAAAGAAAAGTTTTTAAATTAGTTCTTGGTTATATAGGTTAAGATGGAAGTATCAAAAATAACAAACATCGCTTCAGTAGGATTTCTTACGTTAATAATAACTTATTTTTCTTTTTCCAGTCTTTTTGAATGGGTAACCAGAAGATTAGCATTAAACTATTTTAATTTTTCTAATTTATTTGGCATCTTAATTTGTTTTGCAATTGCCACACTTCTTGTAATTTATTTAATTTTTCTGATTCGTGCTAAAATAGATTATAAAAGTTGGGTGAAAGTCTCAATGATTTTAAATCTTATAGGAATAATTTCTTTTATTCTCTTCTGGTGCTGGATGAAAATAAAATATTTGAATTGTATGGCTACATACGGAAGTAAATGTTTATTGGGCTTTGGATTTAGTATTTCGGCAGGTTTAATTTGGGCAAGTTTCTTTTTTATTATAGGATTTATTCTTTTAATAATTGGAATTGTGAAGAACAAAAAAGGAAAAGTTACATCTGTCTGAAAATCATGAGACAAAAAAAAACTCTGAATCAAAGAATGAATTACAATATCAATTCTCCATAATATTAAAGTTAATCCTTCATAGGTTGCATAACAAACTCAGACTTTGCAAAAACATGCTCACTTAAAATTGTTTTGTAAATTCCAACAAATTTATTTTCACAAAAAACAATAATTATCTCCCCTTTTTTAATTTTATTTTTTGCCCTTAGTAAAGATTTTTTCTGAAAATCTTTCGGGGTACGCCCGTGGTGCGTTATTAAATCCTCTTTCTTAATTGGCTTGCCTGTAAAAATTTGTTGAAGCCTATCTTTTTTGATTTCAACAACAGGATGCAGTTCAGAAACAATCTCGCC
>CAZGTS010000030.1:0-7005 GCA_964528865.1 Candidatus Woesearchaeota archaeon | reverse complement strand
AGATGCGTTGAAGATTGCTTTGCAGATTTCTCTTTTGTTGAATTGTAAGATTTTGTCTTTAACACAAATTATGCGAAAGACAGTTATTGATGGTTCAAATACTTCTGGTTTTCAGAGGACTGTTTTGATTGCTCAAGATGGTTATGTTGAAACAGAAGAGGGAAGAGTTGGAATTAATGCAGTAATTCTTGAAGAAGATGCGGCGAGAATTGTTTCTAAAGCACCACGGACGTATCCCGAAGAATCTTCTACGGCACACAAGGTGTACCCCGAGAGGAAGGATTCCTCTACAAAGGGCAAGATTCTTATTAAGGACAATAAAGAGGCAATTTATCGGTTGGATAGATTGGGGATTCCTTTGGTTGAAATTGTGACTGCCCCTGATATTAAAACTCCAGAACAGGCTAAGAATGTTGGACTGAAGATTGGGGAAATTTTGAGGAGTTGTAAAGTTCGTCGGGGGATTGGAACAATCAGACAAGATGTTAGTGTTTCGATTAAGGGAGGAGAAAGAGTTGAGATGAAAGGAGTGCAGGATTTGAAATTAATTATTCCTACTATTAATAATGAGGTTGAAAGACAGGTTGGTTTGGTGAAAGAGGAAAAATCTATTGCAGAAGTCCGAAGAGGAAATTCTGATGCTATTACTATTTTTTTGAGACCTTTGCCTGGTTCAGCGAGAATGTATCCTGAGACTGATTTGCCTATGCTGAAAATTTCTAGGGATTTGATTAATAAAGTTAAGAAGAATCTTCCTAGATTAAGGAAAGATATTGAAAAAGAATTAGGTATTAAAGGATTAAATAAGGAGATGATTAAGTTGATTTTCAAAATGAATAAACTTGAGGATTTTAGAGAATTGTTAGAGATTGTGAATAATCCGCAACTGGTTGTGAAAGTTCTTTTGGTATTTCCTAAGGAGATTGAAAGGAAGATTAAGGTAAAAAAGAAATTTGACAAGGATATTTTTGTATTTATTTTGGAGGAATATAAAAAAGGAAAAATTAATGAACGCCAGATAAAAGAAAGTTTAGAGAGAATTGCTAGAGGGGTTGATATTAGTGACGCTGTTAAGTTTGAAAAAGAAGATTTAGAAAATATTGAGGAAAAGATTATGAAAATTGTTCAGAGTAAGTCTGGGCTTTCTGAGAAAGCTTACATGGGTTTGGTGATGAAAGAATTTGCAGGAAGGATTGACGGAAGGATGGCAATGGAAATTATTAAAAAGTATATTAAATAATAGTTAATATGAAGACGGATTTAAAAAAACTAAATGAGAAAAGAGTTCTTGTAAAAGATATTTTTGAATCAAAGGGGAAAAAAGTTTTGCTAAAAGGATGGATTTATGAAATTAGGGATTTGGCTAAATTAAAATTTTTTTTATTAAGGGATTTTTCTGGAATTATTCAATGTATAATTAAAGATAAAAAATTGATGAATAAAATTTCTGAATTAAGTTTAGAGAGCGTAGTTGAAGTAGAAGGAGAAGTTCAAAAGGCAAATGTTAAGGCAGAATTTGTCAGGAATGATGTTGAAGTTAAAGTTAGTAATTTGAAAATTATTAGCAAAGCTGAGAAACTTCCAATTCATGTGAATGAAAAAACAACTTCAACTGATTTATCTAAGAGGTTGGATTATAGGGGTTTAGATTTGAGAAAACCAAAAATTCAGGCGATTTTTAAGATTCAGTCTACAATTGGTTCGTCATTTAAGAATTATTTTGTGAATAAGGGTTTTATTGATGTGCATACTCCTTCGTTGATTAGTGCGAGTTCTGAAGGCGGAACAGATTTATTTGAAGCAAAGTATTTTGAGAAAAAAGTATATCTTGCACAGAGTCCTCAATTGTATAAACAGATGCTTGCGTGTTCGATTGAAAATGTTGTGACTATCGCTCCTGTTTGGAGGGCGGAAAAACACAACACTGTCCGGCATTTAAATGAATGTAGGCAGATGGATATTGAAATGGCTTTTGCAGATGCAAAAATTGTGATGAAAGAAATGGAAGATGTTGTGAAATATATTGTTGGAGAAGTTATGGAAAAGAATAAGGCAGAGTTAGAGTTGCTTGGGATTAATTTGAAAGTTCCTAAGGCAAAGTATATGACATTTGAGGAAGTGGCAAATTTAATGAAGAAACATAAAGTGAAAATTGGGAATGATGATTTGACTGGGGAAGCAGAGAGAAAACTTGATGAGTTGTTTAAAGATACGATTGTTTTTGTTTATGATTGGCCAATGAATGGGAAGCCATTTTATATTATGCCGAAGCAAGGACAAGAGTCCTTACGTACTTCGCCTAAGCGTGGTCAAAGTAAAGAAAAGAAAGCAAATGTAGAATTGAGTGAAGGTTTTGATGCAATTTACAAAGGGATGGAGATTAGTTCAGGAGGACAGAGAATTCATATTCCTGAGCTTTTGGAAAAGAGGTTGAAAGTAAAAGGTTTGAATCCAAAAGATTTCAAAAGTTATGTTGATAGTTTTAGATTTGGTGCTCCGCCTCATTCAGGATGGAGTATTGGAATTGAGAGATTTACGCAGGTTCTTCTTGAGTTATCAAATATTCGGGAAGCTGTTTTATTTCCAAGAGATAGGGATAGGGTGGTTCCTTAAAATGAAAGAAAAATTTATTTCGATTTCAGAAGCAATGAAAAAGGGAAAAGGAAAAGTAGCTTTGCATGGATGGATTTATCGTGAGAGAGGTTCTAATAAAATGAAGTTTATTGTTTTGAGAGATTCTACAGAAGTTATTCAGTGTGTTTTGGCGAGGGAAAAATTTGAAAAGCAGTGGGAAGAAATTGATAAACTTCAGGTTGAAAGTTCTGTTGAAATTTTTGGTGAAGTAAAAAAAGATAAACGCGCACCAACAGGTTTTGAAGTTAAGGTTGAAAAAATTAACATTATTGGGTTTGCAAATGAATTTCCAATAAACAAGGATTTGAATGAGGATTTGCTTGGAGACAGAAGGCATTTGTGGTTGAGAAGCAGAAAGATGACATCTGTTTTAAAAATTCGTGATACTGTTCTTGAGGCAATTAGAGAACATTGGAGGAAAAAAGGTTTTTATGAATATCACAGCCCGATTTTTATTGGAATGCAATGTGAAGGGGGCTCGACGTTGTTTAAGACAGATTATTTTGGGAAACCTATTTATCTTTCACAGACATG
Organism: Candidatus Woesearchaeota archaeon; assembly: GCA_964528865.1. Lineage (GTDB taxonomy): Archaea > Nanobdellota > Nanobdellia > Pacearchaeales > GW2011-AR1 > JAGLYK01. The sequence goes on along the minus strand of CAZGTS010000030.1, from coordinate 3,837 downwards.
GCAGTTGCATGCTGAACCAGCTATTTTTTCTTTGGAAAAGATTTTTACAATACAGCCTGCATTTAGAGCAGAGAAATCAAAAACTTCTAGGCATCTGACAGAGTTGTGGATGGCTGAGATGGAAGTAGCTTGGGAGGATTTTAATTATCTTCAGGATGATGCTGAGCAATTGATAAAATTTATTGTTAAAAAAGTTCTTGAGAAAAATAAAACTGAGTTGGAAATTTTAGAGAGAAATGTTAAAAAATTGGAACCGACAATAAAAAAGAAATTTCTACGAATGACTTATGATGATGCTTTGAAAGTTTTGAAAGAAAAAGCTAAGATGAAAGTTTTATGGGGGAAAGATTTGCGGACTATTGAAGAAGATAAGTTAAGCAAATTGTATGATATTCCGATAATTGTTACAAAATATCCGAAAAAGGTTAAGGCATTTTATATGAAAGAAGCACCAGATAATCCTAAAGTTGTTCTTGGTTTTGATGTTATTGGTCCTGAAGGTTTTGGAGAATTAATTGGGGCTTCACAGAGAGAAGAGGATATAGAAAAAATAAAAAAGAATTTAAAAGAGAAAGGAGAAGATATTTCAAAATACGATTTTTATCTTGATACCCGTCGGTATGGGACTGTTCCTCATGGTGGCTATGGTTTAGGGGTTGAAAGAATTATTGCATGGATTTGCGGTTTAAATACAATTAAAGATGCAATTGCTTTTCCAAGAACAATGACGAGGAGAAATCCTTGAATAAAAATATTGGTTGTTGGATATTAATTAATCACAATAATTTTTAAAAAGTGTGTTGGTTATTGTTTTTATATGAAATATGATAAAAATCAGGTTCATTATGTTACTGCGACAGTGATTTTTGTTAATAAAGAGGGAAAATTTTTGATTGCAAAGCGTGCTGATTGGGAAAAAGCTTTTTCAAATAAATGGACTGTTCCTGGGGGAAAACTTGAGGTTTTGGATTATGCTTTGAAGAAAAAAGATACTTCTGAACATTGGTATAATATTTTAGAAGATTTAAGTAAAAAAGAGGTTATGGAAGAGGTTGGGTTGGAATTTAAAAATCTTAATTATGTTACAAGTTTAGTTTATATTCGTTCAGATAATATTCCTTCTTTGGTTATTAGTTTTTGGGCAGAACCTATTGGAGATTCAACACAGGTAAGATTGTGTCCTGCTCTTACAGAATATAAATGGGTTTCTCTTGAAGAAGCGAAGAATTATGATTTGATTGAAGGGATTTATGAGGAGTTGGAAATTTTGGATAAAAAGTTGAAAGGAAATGAGATGGGAGAATGGAAAAAGGAGAATAGCGAATTTAAAAATTACTAAAACCTTAAAAAGAATTTTCTATTTTTTATTTCATGCAAAGGGGTTTTTCTTTTAGAAAAAGAAAAGCTACCATGTAAAAGAAAATTACAATAGTATGTTATAATATAAAATGATAATTGACGATATTGAGATTAAATGGTTAGGTCATTCTGGGTTTTTGATTGCACCCAAGAGTGTACCGCCTCACTGCGTTCCCGGCATACCAAAGAAAATGGCACGAGAATACCGCCTCGCCAAGAAGGCTCCCGGCACAAGACCTGTTGCACAGGCAAGACCTGCTACGCAGGCGAGAACCTCTAACGAGGTACCCTTTATGAAAGGGGATGTAAACATAGAGGGCAAGAATTTAACAACAATTTATATTGACCCATATAATATTCATGATGATTTAGAGAAAGCTGATTTGATTTTGTTGACGCATAGTCACTATGATCATTGCAGTGTTGCTGATATTAAAAAAATAATTAAGGAAGGGACGCGGATTTTTTTGACTGCTGATTGTCAAAGCAAGATTGTGCGGTTTAATGTGCCAATTAAATTGGAGGTTGTCGAGCCAGGGCAGGAGTTAGTTTTTGGGAGCACGAAAATTTCTGTTTTGCCTGCATATAACGTGGATAAACCTTTTCACCCAAAGGACGAATTATGGGTAGGATATTTGTTGAAGATAAATAATTTGTTAATTTATCATGCAGGAGATACAGATGTTATTCCCGAGATGCAAAAACTTACAGGTTATAAACAACATGGAAAAAAATTGGTTGCTTTATTGCCTGTTGGAGGCAGATTCACGATGAGTGCAGAGGAAGCTGTTGAGGCAGCGAAGTTGATAAAGCCTGATTTGGTTATTCCAATGCATTATGGTTCTGTAGTAGGGACAGAAGATGATGCCAAGGAGTTCAAGGAACTTTGTAAGGAAGAAAATATTAATTGTAAGATATTGGAGAAGAATTAAAAAGTTTGGTTGTTTAATTTTTTTATGAATTCCTTTCAAAAACGAAAAAAAGATGTTTTGTCTAAATTAGATAAATCTTCAAAAAGAAGTTGGGATGTGAAAATTGTTAGCTTATGTGAAAAGATAAATTCTTTGGAGAATTTTTACACTACTTCTTCTTGTTCTGGAAGAATTGTTTTGATTGTTGATAATTCTAAAAAAGGTCCAGGGCTTTTTGTTAATGTTTGGCATGAAAAGATAAATGTTGAAGAGTTGAAAAAGAGCTTAGAGAAAATTCAAAAATCTGACACACTTCGCGTGTACCCTGATAAATTTTCTTCGAAGATTTCTACTAAGGGCAATATCAAATTTAAAAAGAAAGATCAAAGATCTTCCATTGGTTTAAACTTGAATATTAAGTTTAAACAGGAACCAGTTATTTTGCATGTTGCTTGTGAAAGTTTAGAGCAAAGTTTGGATTTTTTAAAAAAAGCAAGAGAAGTTGGATTTAAACGCGGAGGGATTATTTCTGGAGGGAAGCGGTTTGTTTTGGAATTAATTGGAACAGAAAAACTTGAATTTCCGATTATTTCTGAGGGAAAAATTTTAGTGGAAGATGAATTTTTGAAGTTGATTGTTGAGAAATCTAATGAAAATTTAAAAAAGTCTTTTGGAAAAATTGAAAGGTTGAAAAATATCTTATAGGTTTTAGTACATATAATTATTTAAATGAGAATGAGTTTGTTTGATATTAGTTGGAAGTATGCCAACTATTTAAACTTTTCGTAGAAAAGTTATATATAAAACAAGTGAGAAATCTTAGATTTCTCCCATTCAACAATTTTAATTGTTGGAGGTTTTAAAATGATTAAAAGGAGGTAAAAAAAATATGGTTTTAGATTTTGCAAAAGAAGCAATCGAAAATACAAATTCGCACAGTATTAATTTTGATGAATTAAGAGCTGGGAAAGCAAACATAAAAGTTATCGGTGTTGGAGGTTGTGGTGGAAATGCAGTAACGTGGCTTTTCAACAAAGGAATTCAAGGAGCTACAATATATGCAGCAAATACAGATGCACTTCATTTGAGTGTTACCAAGGCTGATGAGAAACTTCTTATTGGAAAGGAATTGACAAGAGGATTGGGTGCTGGAGGAGATGCTCGAAGAGGAAGAGAAGCTGCGAAAGAAGCAATTGTTGATATTAAGAAAGCTGTTGGACAGGCAGACATGGTTTTTGTTGTTGCTGGTTTGGGTGGTGGAACCGGAACTGGTGCAGCACCTGTAATTGCGCAGTTGGCAAAAGAGACTGGGGCAATTGTAATTTCTGTTGTGACAATGCCATTTGAATCAGAAAAAGCGAGAATTGACAAGGCCGAGTTTGGTTTGCAGGAATTGAGAGATGTAACAGATACTTGTATTGTTCTTGATAATAACAGACTTGTTGATATTGCTGGACAGTTGCCTATTGAACAGGCTTTCGCTGTTGCTAATGAATTAATTAGTACTATGATTAAGGGAATTGTTGAGACAATTACTTTACCTAGTTTGATTAATTTGGATTATGCT